>CAZHAN010000075.1:3455-4091 GCA_964530575.1 uncultured Rhizobiaceae bacterium
AGATACTGTCGATTTTAAGCCTAATTATGATGAATCAGAACATGAGCCAGTGGTTGTTCCAGCAAGGTATCCGAATCTACTTGTTAATGGGGCTGGTGGTATTGCTGTTGGTATGGCAACTAATATTCCAACTCACAATCTCAATGAAGTTATAGATGCCTGTGTTGCATATATGGATAACAATGAAATTTCTGTCGATGGCTTGATGGAATTTCTTCCAGGTCCTGACTTTCCTACAGGAGGGATCCTTCTTGGAAATAAAGGGGCTAGAGATGCCTACCACACTGGTCGTGGCTCCATAACTATTCGTGGTCGTTCACACTTTGAAGAAAGCGGAAAAGATAGAACAGCAATTGTAGTTGATGACATTCCTTATCAGGTTAACAAAGCCAGAATGATTGAAATTATAGCTCATGCTTCAAGAGATAAAAAAATTGAAGGTATTTCAGAATTACGTGATGAATCAAATAGAGATGGAGTTAGAGTGGTTATAGAGGTTCGTAGAGATTCAACACCAGAGATCGTTTTAAATCAGCTATATAAATTTTCACCTCTTCAGACAAATTTTGGTATTAATATGGTTGGTCTTCATGAAGGAAGACCAGGAATCCGTGACTTAAAGAAATGTATTTCAGC
>CAZHAN010000075.1:4101-6273 GCA_964530575.1 uncultured Rhizobiaceae bacterium
AGGGAAGTTGTAGTTACGCGTCGTACTCGTCATTTACTGGAAAAAGCAAGAGAACGTGCACAAACCCTAGTTGGCTTAGCAATTGCAGTTAGTAATATAGATGAGGTTGTTCAGTTGATTCGTTCATCTCCAGACGCATCTCAAGCTCGAGAAAAATTAATGAAAAGAGCGTGGGATGCAAAAAAGGTGGAGGATCTATTGGCATTGATTGATGATCCTACATATAAAATTAATACAGATGATGGAACTTACAAGCTTAATGAATCCCAAGCGCGAGGAATTCTTGAATTAAGACTCCAACGCTTAACAGCTCTTGAACAAGACAAGATTGCCGAAGAGCTAGAAGGTCTTTCTAATAAAATTAAGGGACATCTTGATCTTCTTTCCAGCCGTGAATTACTTAACAGTCTAATTAAATCAGAGCTTGCAGAAGCTAAGAAATCATTTGGAGTAAAAAGACGAACTGAGATTGGGCAGCCAGCTGATTTAACTGAATATGAGGATCTTATAGAGAGAGAAGATGTTGCAGTATCTGTATCCCACTCTGGATATATAAAAAGAACGCCACTATCGACGTACAGGGCTCAACGTCGTGGTGGTAAGGGAAGAACAGGAATGAGTACTCGTGAAGAAGATTTTGTATCAAAACTGTTCGTAGCAAATACTCATGATGAAATATTGTTTTTTTCTTCTTTAGGGAAGGTATACAAAACTAAAACATATCGTTTGCCTGCTGCTGGACCTGCAAGCAGGGGGAAAGCCATGGTTAATCTATTACCTCTTTCTAAAGATGAGATTATAACTACAGTTATGCCTTGGCCTTCAGATAGCAATGATGAGAATGCTCCAGTTCATCTATTTTTTACTACATTGCATGGAAATGTTAGAAGAAATTCTCTAGTTGACTTCGAAAGAATTAATTCTGGAGGTAAAATTGCAATCAGTCTCGCTGATGGCGATCGTTTGATTGGAGTAAGTCCTTGCTCTGAAGATGATGATGCCCTTTTGGCTGCTAGGGGTGGTAAGTGTATTAGATTTCCAGTAACGGCTGTAAGACTTTTTAAAGGTCGTTCATCTTCTGGAGTAAGGGGGATGAGACTGAAGAAGGATGATGAAGTTATATCTTTAACTTTATTAAAACACGTGGATCTCGATGTTGAAACTCGTAATGATTATTTAAAGGCAATTAGTGCAAGAAGACGCTTATCTGTTTCTGACTATGATAATAGGGTTGATGATAAAACTAGAGATACACAACTGGCTTCCAAAATTGATGATTCTAAATTTTCTCATTTATCAGGTAGTGAACAATTTTTGCTAAGTGTAACAGAAAATGGTTATGGGAAACGTACACTAGCATACGAATACAGAACAATTGGCCGAGGAGGTCAAGGTATCGTCAATATAGAAACAAGCCCAAGAAATGGAAAAGTTATCGCATCATTTCCTGTGGAAAATGATGATGAAATAGTTTTGATGTCTAACAGGGGCAGAATAATTAGACTTCCAGTTCATGATATACGCGTTGCGGGCAGGAATACCCAAGGTGTAACTCTTTTCAATACTGAAAAGAATGAAAAGGTGGTCTCTGTAGCTCTTGTTGAAGGTGGTGCAAACGAAACAGAGAGCGATCAAATTGAAGAGAATTCTTCTGAAATTAATAGTCCTATTGAGGAAGTGTAGCGATGGCATCAACTCGTATTGCAGTTTATCCAGGAACTTTTGATCCAATAACTAATGGTCATATGGATATTATCTCTCGCGCTAGCACCGTAGCAGATAAGTTAATTATCGCTATTGGCGAACATCACAAAAAAAGTCCCCCACTTTTTAGCATTGATGAAAGGCTTGCTATTGTAAAATCTGAGACTGATCAGCTTTCTCATCTTTATCCCTCAGGGCTAGAAATATTACAGCTAGATAAACTATTGATGAACTTCGTTAATGAGGTAAAGGCAAGTTGTGTTATTCGTGGCTTAAGAGCTGTTTCTGACTTTGAGTATGAATTGCAAATGGCTAACACAAATAGTCGACTAAATCCTAATGTAGATACTGTTTTTTTAATGGCTTCAGAGCCAAATCTTTTTATTGCATCTAATTTAGTGAGAGAGATAGCCCGTTTGGGTGGCGATGTATCAACTTTTGTTTCCCCAAATATCTCTAAACTAATGA
>CAZHAN010000076.1:0-6212 GCA_964530575.1 uncultured Rhizobiaceae bacterium
ATGTGGGAAGTACATGACTTGGACCAGCTATATAGTCTCCAACAGCTTCGGGAGTGAAGTGGCCAAGAAAAATTGCTCCTGCATTATGTATCTTTTGAGAAATTTCATCCGCATCATCTCTAGCTAACTCCAAATGTTCTGGAGCTATTCTATTAATCAAACTTATTGCTTCTGAAGTGTCATTAACTAATATAATCGCTCCAAAAGTATTCCAACTTGAAGCAGCTATATCAGCTCTGGGCAAAACAGAAAGATGTGAATTTATTGCTACAGAAACTTCATCAGCAAAATTTTCATCCTCAGTAATTAATATTGATTGGGCATTCTCGTCATGCTCCGCTTGAGACAACAAATCCATAGCGATCCATGATGAATTATTATTTGAGTCGGCATAAACAAGAATTTCTGAAGGCCCAGCTATCATATCAATACCTACTGTACCGAAGACTTGACGCTTTGCCTCTGCAACAAAGGCATTGCCTGGCCCAACAATTTTATCAACCGAATTGATAGATTCTGTCCCATAAGCAAGAGCAGCAATAGCTTGAGCTCCTCCAATTTTATATATTTCATCAACGCCCGCTCTGTTAGCTGCAGCAAGAACTAGAGGATTTAAGCTACCACCAGGAGCAGGTACCGTCATCACCAGCCTGGGAACTCCTGCAACTCGAGCTGGTATTGCGCTCATTAAAACTGAAGAAGGATAAGCCGCTTTACCTCCAGGAACATATAAACCAACGGATTCAATGGCATTCCAACGATATCCCAATTCCACACCATCATCATCTATATATCGTAAATCTTGAGGAATTTGATTTTGATGATAATTCTCTATACGAATAGCGGCCTCCTCCAATGCAACAGTTTGCTGTGCAGATAAATCAGAAATTGCTTTGCTAATCTCTTTTTCACTAACACGCAAAGTATCCGAATTTAATTTAAGACTATCCAGCCGCTCAGTAATGAAAAATAATGCTTCGTTACCTCCAGACTTAACATCTAAAAGTATTTCCTTAACCTCATTACTGATATCTTTGGAATTATTACGATCTAAATCTAAAAATTTACTTAGGGCAGTATAAAAATCAGCATCCTTAGTACTAAGCCTTCTAAACATCAACTGCCTCCCTAAACCTATCAATCCAGTATAGAATTTCTTTAGGGTGAGTTTTTAAAGCAGCTCTATTAACAGCAAGTCGTGAAGAAATTTCAGCAATTGTCTCAACTTCAACTAAACCATTTGCCTTAAGTGTATCTCCTGATGAAACAAGATCAACAATTCGCCTGCAAAGGCCAAGATTGGGAGCTAGCTCCATAGCCCCTGAAAGTCTAATACACTCTGCCTGAACGCCTCGCTTTGCAAAATAACGACTTGTTATTGATGGATATTTTGTAGCCACGCGGATATGACTCCATTGAGCAGGATTATCATTTTCCATCAATTCAGCAGGTTCAGCAACAGACATACGGCATTTACCAAGCAATAAGTCCAAGGGTGAATAAACTTCTGGATAATTAAATTCCATAAGCACATCGTTTCCAGCTATCCCGATTTGGGCAGCCCCAAATGCTATAAACGTTGCAACATCAAAACTTCTCACTCGAACAATCCTTATATTGGGCTGATTGGTATCAAAAATTAAACGCCTTGATTCTGCATTATCAAAATCTGCTTCAGGTTCTATTCCAACACGTTTTAATAATGGAGTAACCTCTTCAAGGATTCGTCCTTTAGGAAGAGCAATTGTAATTAAGAAATTTGAATTATAATTATTCATAAAAAATCTTTCTTTATTGGGTGCTTTGGGATATTTCGAACATTCCAATGCTGGCCAATATCACTCAAGGAACAGTCAATGCACTCTACTTCGAGCCGAATGGAGCTACCTGCAGCAAACTCTAAGTAGATCATTAATGACCCCATATTCCCTTCTTTAGAATCGATTGCAAGTAGCTCAAATACACCTTTTGAAAAATCACTGATGCCCTTAAAATGCACAGAAATTACTGAATTAAAATGAATTCCTGTGCGAATTCGCATTAAATTATTTTCTGAAAAGTCTTGATTAAATCCATTTTCCCAACAAAAACGTTTAAATATTGCAATAAATCGGTGCTTAGTTGGTTGGTACAAAAAATCAGAACCATTCGCAACAGCATCTTGCAGACAAGCCGAGATCACAGTTAAATCTTCTTTATCAAGGGCTATAAGCCGAAGGTGTTTGTTATTGTCCATACGTTATACAGAAACTTTACAAATGGAAAACAAATAGAATCACAATAGTATTACGTAAACCTTATCTCCTAATATCATTTATTTTGTTATTCGCTCAATGTTTGCACCACAAAATGCAAGCTTTTCAACCAATCTTTCATACCCTCTGTCAAGATGATAAACACGATTAACCGTTGTTTCACCTTTTGCAATAAGGCCTGCCAGAACTAGAGAAACAGATGCACGCAAATCAGTAGCCATAACTTGTGCACCGCGAAGAAATTCAACCCCCTCAACAATTGCTTTACTTCCCTGAACTAAAATATTTGCTCCCATTCGTTGTAATTCAGGAACATGCATAAAGCGATTTTCAAAAATAGTTTCAGTTATAATGCTCCTCCCTTGTGAGATGGTAAGCAATGCCATTATCTGAGCCTGAGCGTCTGTTGGAAATCCAGGAAATGGCGCTGTAGATATATCTAAAGCCCTTAATGGGCCCGAATTACGAATCACCACAGATTCAGACGTTAAGGTTATCTCTGCCCCTATAAGTTTGATGGCATCCAATATAGAGCCCATTATCAATGGATCTATTCCAACCAACCTAACCTCTCCCTTTGTCATAGCCCCTGCCATAGCATATGTAGCTGCCTCAATACGATCTGGAATAACTTTATGCTTTCCTCCTGAAAGAGAAGATTGGCCGGATATACGAATATCACTTGTTCCTACCCCTTCAATTATTGCACCCATCATTGATAGGCATTTTGCCAAATCTACGATCTCTGGCTCCCTTGCGGCATTCTCTATAATCGTTTCACCAGACGCTAGCGAAGCAGCCATCATTATATTTTCGGTGGCTCCAACTGAAACTATTGGAAATCTTATTATATTTCCTGAAAGTCCTTTTGGAGCTTTAGCATAGACATACCCATTTTCAATTTCGATTATTGCCCCCATTTTTTCTAAACCGGAAAGATGAAGATTTATTGGACGCGTACCTATTGCACAGCCACCCGGAAGAGATACACAGGCCTCACCAAATCTTGCTAGCAATGGTCCCATTACAAGAACAGAGGCGCGCATTTTACGAACTAAATCATACTCAGCTCTAGTATTCTTTATGTCACCACTGTCTAGACTGACTACACGATCCTTAGAAACAGTGTTACCACTTAATTTTATTTTTACCCCATGAGACTCCAGAAGGCTTAACATAGCAGATATATCTGCAAGATCAGGAAGATTAGAAATCTCAAGGATATCTTCGGTTAACATCGAGGCAGCCATTAGAGGAAGGGCGGCATTCTTGGCGCCACCTATAGGAATCTCTCCATAAAGAGGTGTTCCGCCAATAATTTGTATTCTGTCCATCAAATTATTATTCTTGTTCAGACAATATCTTTATAAATGCATATCACAATTATTTATTCTTTGACTTAATAATAGTTGGGCGAGATGAATTTTTATTACTGTGACCTTTATCTTGTTCTTTTCTCCGCCTCAAATTATCGCGAAGTGCTTTAGAGAGTCTTTTTTTACGTAAATTATTATCCATTATATGGGATTTTTTGTCTTCATCAGATATAAGTTTAGTCATATATATTGTCCATTAACTGATGCTTGCCGGTTTTGGTTAAATTTGGCAAGTATTCTTAATTATAAGCCCACATAGCTCAGGGGTAGAGCACTCCCTTGGTAAGGGAGAGGTCCAGTGTTCGAATCACTGTGTGGGCACCATTCCATAATATTAATACAAAATTATTTATTAGACATAGATTATGCAGGAAAAAAGAATAGCAATAATGGTGTCGATATCAAAACAATAAGTACCTGCAAGGGAAGGCCCATCTTCCAGTAATCACCAAATTTATAGCCCCCTGGTCCCATCACCAAAGTATTTGATTGATGACCAATTGGAGTAAGAAAGGCAGAACTTGCACCAATAGCTACTGCCATAAGAAACGGATCAACATTAGCATTAACTGCATAAGCTACAGAGATTGCATTTGGAGCCATTATAAATGCTCTCGCTGAACTATTAATTACCGCAGGAAGGGCCATACTTATCATTAGCACTATCGATAATATTCCCCAAACTGGTAAAGTTTCAAAACCAGTTAAAAAATTAGCTATAAGTCCAGTCGAGTCGGTCATTTGCATTGCTTCACCAACAGGAATCATTGCCCCTAACAAAATAATTACAGGCCAGTCAATAGAATCGTATGCTTCACGTAAAGAAATTAAATTTGTTAATATAAGTATTGTTGCTGCACCAACAAAAGCAACTGGGGCAGACATCCACCCCATTGCCATAGCGAAAACAGCTGATGCAAAAACAGCAACTGAGAGAGCAATTCTATTTGGTCTATATCTCTCTAGCCCACGCGCTGCTAACGGCAAGCAGCCGATTGATGATAATGCATCTGGGAGAAGCTCAGACTCACCTTGCAACAAAAGAACGTCTCCTGCCCTAAAACGAACCTCATCCAAGCGTTCGTGGATAGGCTCATCTTGACGTGCAACTGCAAGAAGATTAATCCCCCATTGAGTTCTCCTGTGGAGGGTATATGGCGTCCTTCCCTCAAGGGCAGATCCAGGCATAATCACTGCTTCTATAAGTGAAACTTCCTCAGACTTTATTGCTTCTGCTGAAAGCTGTTTCTCCCCAACTAATTCCATTTTTGTCTTAGAAACTAGTGGCCTAAGTTGACTGGGATCAATTTGTAAAATAACAACATCATCTACCCGGAGATGCTCTAATTTTGAAGGTACCAAACGTACAATATCACCTCTAATCAAGCCTGCCACAGATACCTCTCCGTTTTCTAAACTTTCAAGCTCTCTGATGGACATACCTATAGCAATCGAGTTCTCAGTAACGCGAACTTCAGTCATATATTCTTCAATTTTAAACAGTCGCTCCCGAGCACTAGGGCCTTTGCGTGTAGGCATCAATCTCCAACCAACTAGAGTCACAAAAGATACCCCAACTAGAGTCAAAATGACTCCAACAGGAGAGAAATCAAACATTCCGAATGGAGTTCCCGTAACAGTTTCACGATATGAAGCAATAATGATGTTTGGAGGAGTTCCAATCATTGTCATTAGTCCTCCTAAAATTGAGCCAAATGCAAGTGGCATTAATATCATTGAGGGCGGACGACCAAAATCAGCTGCAGTTTTAAGCGCAACCGGCATTACAAGTGCAAGAGCTCCAACATTATTCATAAAGGCTGAAAGCACAGCAACTAGACCCGTAAGAGAGGCTACATGAAAGTATGGATGTATGGCAATTTGAGAAAGAGGTCTAGCCAAAGCATCAACAAGACCTGAATTTCTAAGTCCTCTTCCCAAGACTAGAACGGCAGCAACAGTAATTACTGCAGGATGAGAGAATCCTGAGAAAGCTTTTTCAGAAGGAACTATCCCAACTACTACCACAGACAGTAGTGCTAAAACTGCAACAAGATCATACCTCCACTTGCCCCATATAAATAATATTAGAGCAATGAATAAAATAGAGAAAAGATATGTTTGACTTCCAGTCATTTAAACTCCACAAAGATTGCATTCTTCCAATTTATTTGTCTACTTAAGTAATCGTTTAATTCTAATTTTCAAAATAGTCCAAAAAAGGGCTAAACGAAAATCTAAATCAATCAATATTCATTAGTGTAAATATAATTTACATTATAAAGATCTAAAAATAGGATATTAAATAATTGAATAGATCCACAAGAAGAAATTAGCCCAATGAATCACCATCAAATAATATAACATTATATCAAAAAATGCCATTTAAGGTCTTATCAAGCGCAAATAAGGGTAGGTTATACACAGCCCTAGGGGTTATTATCCTCAGCCCTGATGCATTATTGCTCAGACTAATTACTACTGATATCTGGACAATAATTTGGTGGAGAGGGTTATTAACGACCATAACCATTACAATATTCTTATTTGCCATGCCCGTGGCTGTGTCCGCATTATTATT
>CAZHAN010000077.1:0-6167 GCA_964530575.1 uncultured Rhizobiaceae bacterium
AGAGTTAATGGATAGATCGCCCTCTGCAGATCTACATTACTGAAGTCCTTGGTAGCCCATGCCCAGTATTCACGATCGAAACATCCATATGTTTTAGAATGGGGGTCTCTATCAAGATGACTTAAGATATGGGGAATGCCAGAAAGCAAGCATTTTTTATACAATTTATTGCGTTCTAATGTATTCACAATGTTCTATAATCCACTTTCCTTTTGATTAAAAAGGATATTATATTTAAGAGTGTTTATGCAAAATCTATGTTTGGATAACGCTTACGCCAATAACTAAAAACCATTAAGTTGTAGATAATTCGATAGTTGTTCCTTTTTCCTGATAAATGCTGATCAATTATAATTTTTAATTGACCTGAAGATACCTCACCATCAGTTAAGGATTCTATATCTGTATTTAGATTTATTACCATTTCACGCAACTGACCCTTCATCCATCGAGCAATAGGAAAGGTAAATCCTTGTTTCTGTTGATTGGTGATTGATTTAGGAAATCCACGGTTAACTAATGTCTTTCGTAATAATAATTTCAGTTCTGTTCCTTGCATTTTTAATTTGTCAGGTAACTGGTTTGAAAATTCAATTAGTGGAATTGATAAAAAGGGTGATCGGACTTCCATGTTATTTAACATCGATGCTCTATCAGTGTGATGGCAAACAAATTCTGGAAGAAATATTTTCTGGTAATAATATAAGAGTTTTTGTATTGAAGTTTTTCCAGTTATAGAATTTAGTAAATGTCCACCCACATTAAAGGCCCCATTAGGGCTTAGTGGATCAAATATATCCTTATTTGCCAAAGGCAGTAGTGACTTAATTTCATTGGGACCTAATGTCGATAGCCATAGTCCATGTCGATTTTCCTTAACACCAAGAAATGCTTGGAGGTAAGCAATTGACTTGAATTGGAAGCTTAGGTATTTATCAGAAGAAGGAAGTGTTTGAGCAATTTTTTTCATTGCTAGTATAAATTCTCTTGGTATCTTTTCTATTATTGATTCACCCAACAAAGCCTTAAAGGGAATATATCCACAAAACAATTCATCAGCTCCATCACCACCTACGGCTACAGTAATATCATTTTTAGTATTTTTAGTTAAAAAATATGAATTTACAAAACCCGGATCCCCATGAGGTTCATCAAATTTATTCATTAATTCAGTAAAATTCTCTAACAATGAATTTTGGTCAAGCTTGATAAATTTATGCTCCGTGCCTACTAATTTTGAAACAGATTCAGCCTTTGAACTTTCATCATAATCAATTTCTGACATTGAAACACTGAAAGTTTTTATATTATTTGATGCTTTATGACAGCTACTTAAAAGAAGAGAGCTATCAATGCCACCACTTAAAAAAACTCCAACCGGAACATCTGATCTTAATGAAAGCTCACATGAGCGATCTAAAAGCTTTTCAAATTTTGTGATGGCTTCATTCATTCCAATATCAAGATTTTTTTCTCCTGGGATTGAATCCCACCATCTTGATTTAGAAATATAATTATTCTCAATAGTCCAAAGTGACCCAGGTAGTAATTTTTCGATCCCCTTAATTGGACTCATATTCCAAGGATAATATGATAAAAGAAGAAACTGTCTAAATGTATCTCTATCTATTTTCCAGGAAAAATTATCAAGCTCAAGTAGTGCTCTTAATTCAGAGGAATAAATAACTCCTTCTTCGTATTCATGCACATAAAGTGGTTTCTGACCCAAGGGGTCTCTAAAGATAATGTGATTTCCTGTTAATCTATCATGGAATGCACCAGCAAACATTCCATCTAATTTATTTAATCCATCTATACCCCAAAATATTAATGAATTAATTAATACTTCTGTATCAGATTGCGAGTAGAACTGCATTCCTTCTTTTTCTAATTCATCCCTTAGTTCAATATAATTATATATTTCTCCATTGAATGATATTAAGTAACGACCGTCCTTACTTTGATAGGGTTGGGTTGCATCATTGCTTAGATCAATAATACTTAATCTTCTGTGACCCATAAAAATATTATTGTTAAACCATTCTCCTTCAGCATCTGGGCCACGATGTACCAATGAAGTTGTCGCACTTCTACAACTTTTTAGTTCATAATCAGTTAACGATTTTGTAAATTTAATCCAGCCAAAAATTCCACACATTCAAACGTCTTATCCTTTTATACTAACTTTATCTTGTTCTCTTCCAGAGAATTCTGTCTCAATTAATCCCTCAGTATTGGTATCAATTTCGAAAATTCCTCCTGAAAGTGGGGATTCTAGCATTTCTTTTTCAGATAGTCTGTATGATGACGAAGTTACATACAATGATCGCATATTTTCACCCCCAAAAATACAACTTGTAGGTCTGGGTACAGGCATTTCTATGATCTTATTTATCATTCCGTCAGGTCTGTAACAGGAAATTTTCCACCCATCCCAGTGAGCACTCCATACATTTCCTTTGCTATCAACAGTAAGGCCATCAGGGTATCCATCTTTTTTGTTAATTAATGCAAAAACTCTCTGAGACTTCATTTGTCCTAACTCTAGGTCATAATCAAATGAATAAATTGTTCTGTTAACGCTATCTGTAACGTACATTATGGTATTGTCTGGACTCCATCCAATTCCATTTACTATCACAAAATTACTAAGAATTTTTTTTAAAGATTTATCGCTTGTAAAACAGTACAGTGAACCGGTTTTCTTTTCTTCCTTATTATCCATAGTTCCTATCCAGAATCGACCCAAACGATCGCACTTACCATCGTTACAGCGATTATTAGGAATTAATTCATCAACTTTATCTAGTAATTTAATAACAGGAGGGTCATCAAGTTCTATCCTAATGATGTCTTTCCCCATGCCAGCTATTAGTTGTCCTTTTTGGTCCAGTGCCAGACAGCTAACCTCCCCAGGCGTAGGATAGCTTCGCACAATTTTTTTTCCTGGTGAGTAGGAGTGAATTGATTTCCCTTTTATATCTACCCAATACAGTAGCTTAGATTTTGGGCACCAAAGTGGGCTTTCCCCCAGTAAATTATTATGATCAATTATGCAGGTTGGGTTCATTGAAATTAGAAATTTTTGGCGCTATATAAGAAAATATCGCAGAATTATTGAATTTGTCCATTTTTAACCTAAAGTAATGATAGCAGTTATTCTATATACACTTTATACCCTTTCTTATAACCTTTGGTCATGAATAATTATTGTATTTTATATATTTGAATTCCGTGGACAACTATCTCCAAACTTTTAAAAGTTTTGCCGATCCAAGGCAGGTTGGTTACTTAATTTTTTATGTCACCAATCGCTGTAATTTTCGCTGTAAATTTTGTTTTTATTATGCAGAGATTGAAAAGGGTAGGAAGCCTAATGAGCTAACCTTGGACGAGATTGATGTATTTACTCGTAAACTTGGCCCACTTTTACAACTTTCTCTCACTGGGGGCGAACCTTTTTTACGAAAGGATTTTGATAAGGTAACAAATCTCTTCATAGAAAATTGTTCTGCTAGATATATTACAATTCCAACTAATGCGTCGCTAACTGATAGAATGGTTAAATTTCTTGAGGAAGTATTGCCGAATCATCCAAAAAGTTTTATTCGACTAACTTTTTCAATCGATGGTATTGGTGATGACCATGATGAAGCTCGCTCGATGCCAGGTTCATATAAAAAAATTTGCGATAGCTATAAAGTAATTAGCCCTTTAAGAGAAAAGTACCCGAATCTTGTTCTAGATGCGAATTCAGTTTTTACAGCAAAATCAGAAGATTCGATGCTTGATATAATGAAGACTCTTAACAAGAATTTTAATTTTAATAATCTTTCTATGACATACGCTAGGGGGGATATTAAAGATCCATCCTTAAAAACTAACTCTAAGGATAAATACATTGAAGTTAATAATTTTCTTGAAACCGTTGAGAGATCGAAAGAAAAAAGACATTTATATCCTTTTTGGAGGGGTGTTCGTGATGTTTCACGACAAAATCTTATTACAACCGTCTTTGACGATCAGTTTGTGACCCCCTGTGTTGCCGGCAAAAAGCTAATGGTTGTTAGTGAGACAGGTGAAGTTTATCCATGTGAGATTCTTGGAAAATCAATGGGAAATTTACGTGACGTAGATTTTGATATGAGAAAAATACAAGATCAACAGGTGAATAAAGAGCTTGTTAGCTGGATAAAAGATACTAAATGCAAGTGCAGTTTTGAATGTGCATTAGGAGCAAATGTTGTATGGAATCCTTCTCAATATCCACGCATGACTGTTTCGTCATTTCGAAATATTGGTACTAATTCAGTTTCTAAAAATTCTGAATAAACAAACTTAATTTAATGATTGACTATAATCATTCAAACCTTATTAGTGTAATAATACCCTCATATAATTCAGAAAATACATTAATTTCTTGTGTTGAAAGCGTTATTTCAAATAGCTATAAACATTTTGAAATCATCATCGTTGATGATTGTTCAACTGATGAATCATGGGATTTATCAAATAATATTAAGCTTAAGTATCCTGATTTTGTTCGTGTACACCAAATGCCAAAAAATTCTGGACCTGCTTCAGCACGTAATGCCGGCGCAAAAATATCAAAAGGTCAATTTCTTTTTTTTCTCGACAGTGACGCGTGTATGAGAGGTGATACGCTTTATTGTTTTATAAAAAGTATAAAAGATGCAGATGCTGTTGTTGGAATTTATGATTATAAACCTTTAAATAAAGGTATAGTTCAACATTATAAATCAATGTTAAATTATTATTTCTTCTCGAGAAAAGGCTTAATTTTATATGAGGTTTTTGACTCATCACGTGCTGGCATTAAGTCAGATATATTTGATTCAATAAAAGGTTTTAATGAAACACTTGCTTGGGGAATGGACTATGAAAATGAGGAGATCGGTTATCGTATTTTTAAAAAATATAAAATGGTATTAGACCCTTCGGTAAGAGTTTTTCATAATTTTCCTGGATTTATTGAATTAATAAAGACGTATTTTTCAAGAGTATCGTTATGGATGCAAATTTTTTTACAAAGAAAAAAATTTGAGTCAGGCGGTGTTACTTCCTCTGAAACAGGTGTAGCATCAGCTTCTCTTCTAGTCTCTCTTGTATTACTTCTTATTAGTATCCTAATTTCAGTTGAATCTCTAAAGATAATATTTATTACAGGTTCAGTAATTTTCTTTTTATTATATTTTTACGGATATGCAGGGTTTTTTTTAGATGTATCAAAGAAAAAAATAAGTTATTTGCCTATTTTTCTATTTTTAAATATTTTTTTTACCATAATTATTTCTTTTGGGGCTGCATATGGAGCATTGAGGTGGATTATTGGTAGATCTGAAGTTGATCAAGTATAATCATTTAAGCAAGATCTTAAACTTATGTGAATAAATGGTTGCAACGTTTTTTATTTTTACTTCCTATCAACCTGAGAATTGAACCAAAGGTATCATTTGGTAGTGTTGATAAAGATTTTGAGGTGTCTATAAATACTTCTTTAAGAAGCATTTTATAGGATCCTTCTTTGAAATAATTTCTTAGTATACCTTCCTTGTTTTCTCTAAACCATATTGGCCTATTATAAGGTGAAATATCATTTTTTAATGTTTTATGAATCCATATTTGATATGGGCTGTTATTAACATTCTGTTCTAATAAAATATAATTATTACTTAATATTTCATTGATCTGAACTAATTGCTTATTTTTAATCCTTCTATTGGCTGTCCCCTCATCAATTAAGGCACTAATTCTCCCCGAGCTTAATTCCTCTAAATACATTTCGTAACTCATAACTTTATATTTATTGGCTAGTTCATTAGATAAATCATCATCCCAAAATAATGTCATTATTCCTATTGTCTGTTCGTATCCGCGAGGTAATTTTCGACCTGAAGCTGCTGCGACAGCTCCTTGATAGTTCATTATAATTGCATCCTGAGGAAGGTTTGCACTTACCCAACAAGCCAATCTAGCAATTTCTAGTGGGCGTTTGTAGAAAGGGTCATCTCTAAGAATGATTGATGTGCTAGCATTAAAAGTAAACTCAAAGATTAATAATAAAATCCCTAATACAACAGGTATTCTTAAAATATAGTTATTAATCTTTGTTGATTGTTCTTTAAGTGTTTGAGAATAAACCCCAA
>CAZHAN010000078.1:0-6115 GCA_964530575.1 uncultured Rhizobiaceae bacterium
TCCCACCGAAACAAATCCGACCTATAAAATGAGAGAGGAATTTAGGCTCATATGTCAGAAAATAACCAGACTGGGGCCTACCGTGTTCTTGCACGCACATACCGCCCCTCTATCTTTGCTGATTTAGTAGGTCAAGAGATTTTAGTTAGAACATTAAGTAATGCCTTTGAGACTGGTCGGATAGCTCATGCATATTTACTTACTGGGGTTCGTGGCATTGGCAAAACCACAACCGCAAGGTTAATTGCACGTGCTCTTAACTGTCTTTCTATAGAAGGCCCAACTATAGAACCATGTGGAAACTGTGAATCTTGTCAAGCAATTATTGAAGATCGTCATGTTGATGTAATTGAGATGGACGCTGCAAGTCGGACTGGCGTGGATGATATTCGCGGCATTATTGAAAGTGTGAGATATGCACCTGTTACGGGAAGAAACAAAGTTTATATAATAGATGAAGTTCATATGTTGTCGAAGAATGCATTTAATGCACTTCTAAAGACTCTAGAAGAACCGCCACCAAAGGTTGTTTTTATTTTTGCAACAACTGAAGTTCGTAAGATCCCACTTACAGTTCTCTCAAGATGTCAGCGGTTTGATTTACGTCGTGTTGAACCTGATGCACTAACTCTTCATTTACAAAATATTTCAACCAAAGAGGGAATTGATTCACATCATTCAGCCCTTACTATACTTAGTCGTGCTGCAGAAGGATCAGTTCGTGATGCTTTATCGCTACTTGACCAGGCAATTGTATCTGGGAATGGAGTAGTGTCAGAATCAGTAGTACAGGAAATGCTCGGACTATCAGACAAAACAATTAATCTTGATTTATTTGAAAGATTAATCTTTGGCGATATTGTTTCTGCATTAGGTAATCTTCGTGAACAAATTTCATTTGGAGCAGACCCAATCATAGTGATTCATGAGTTACTTAATATATGTCACTGGATTTCTCGAATTAAGGCTATACCAAAACTAATCGATTCAGATTCAAGGACTAAATCGGAGCAAAACAGAGGAAATACTATTGCCGACCAAATTTCAATGGCTACTCTTGCTAGAGTATGGCAGATGCTTCTTAAGGGCTTACAGGAAACTAAAAATGCTCCAGACCCTTTGGCAGCCTTGGAAATGCTACTAATTAGAATTGCTTATGTTTCAGATCTTCCAAGTCCCATTGAAGTTATAGAAAAAATTACAAAATCCAGTTCTTCTGATTCTATTAAAGAATCTTCCTCATTAAGTAGCCTAAAAGAAGAGAAAATAGAAAAAAATAGTTCTGAGAGTTTATATAATAATTCATCTGAAAATGAGGAGAAACAATCTCTTCCAGTCGCAAAGAATCACCCTCCTGAAGAACCTTTTCTTAAGAGCTTTTCTGATGTTGTGGAATTAACGGCTATGCGAGGCGAGCCACGACTTTACGCAGACTTGATTAATTATGTACGTATAATACATTTTGAAATCGGAAGTATCCGATTTTCTCCCACTGAACAATGTCCTCCTGATCTAGCAAAACGACTGCAACGCAAACTAATTGAATGGACAAATATTTCATGGATAGTTGAGACTTCTTCAAATGAAGATGGTTTACCAACACTATATGAAATTTCAGAATCAGAAAGAATCCATAATTTAGAATCTGCTGCAGAGGATCCATCAGTAAGGGCTGTGCTAGATGAGTTTCCAGGTTCAGAAATTATTGAGATACGCGATTCAGATTTAGCAATTAATTCAAAATCAAAAGGGAGGAGTACGTAAGAATGAAGGGCTTGGGCAATATGATGAAGCAAGCACAGGAAATGCAGTCTAGAATGGCCAACGCACAAGAACGTATTAGCGAGCTCGAGGCAACTGGAGTTGCGGGCGGTGGTTTAGTAGAGGTTACAATTTCTGGTAAAGGTGAATTACGTTCGGTAAGAATCGATTCATCTCTTTCTAAGCCGGAAGAAATAGAAATTATTGAGGATCTGATAGTTGCAGCTCATAACGATGCAAAAATAAAAGTAGATGCACTTGTTAAAGAGGAAATGTCTAAGGTAGCTGGCGGATTGTCTCTTCCACCAGGAATTAGTATTCCTGGTTTATCTTAAATGGCAACATTAGTCACCGGAGATCTTGATAGATTAGTCCAGATATTGGCACGTTTACCGGGATTAGGACCAAGATCTGCTCGTAGAGTAGCTCTTTATCTAATTAAACGTCGGGAATCTATTCTTGTCCCTCTAGCGGAGGCGTTAAATCTTGCTGCATCAAATGTTTGTTCTTGTTCAGTTTGTGGAAATCTTGATGCGGGAGATCCATGTTCAATCTGTAATGACAATCGACGTGAATCATCTTTAATTTGTGTTGTCGAAGACGTTGCAGATCTTTGGGCGCTTGAGAGATCTGGAGTTTTTCAAGGGAAATATCATGTTTTAGGAGGTGTTCTTTCACCGCTTGACGGAGTTGGACCCGAAGATCTCAATATAGATACTCTAGTTACTCGCGCTGAAAATCCCGAAGTTATTGAAATAATTCTTGCTACAAATGCTACTGTTGAGGGGCAAACAACTGCACATTATATTTCAGATTGTTTAGAAAATTCTAAGATTATTGTTTCACAACTTGCCCATGGAATGCCAATGGGGGGAGAGTTGGATTATTTAGATGAAGGTACTTTAGGATGGGCAATAAAATCACGAAAGCCAGTTAATTAATTTCTTATTTCGTTTCTCAATCAATAAAATTGAGATTGTATCTTAAAATTATTATTTATTTAAGTTTCATTTGTTGAAGAAGAGACCGATACATTTTGCAGATTGTTGGTTCCACCTTCCCCGATTTCAGATGAAAGATTAACATCTCGGATTTTTTCACCTCGTCCAGTAATTTTATCTGTAGAAGTTTTTATTTCTCTTATTGAGCTTTCAGCTTTATTAAAATGGTCTGATAATTTAGAGACTCTTTGATCCAGTCGCCTGATATCATCTAAAATACGTATTATCTCATCCCTAATTAGCTCAGCCTGCTCTCTCATTTTAACATCTCTAAGTATTGCTCGGACTGTATTAAGTGTAGCCATTATAGTAGTTGGGGAAACAATCCATACTCGCTTTAGATATGATTCTTCAACAATTTCGGGAAAATTTGAATGTAATTCAGCATAAACTGCTTCAGAGGGTAGAAATAACAATGCCGACTCAGCAGTTTCGCCAGTGATAATATATTTATCAGCAATATCATTAATATGCTTAGATAGGTCTCGGCAAAATAAACGTCCTGCGTGTTGTCTGTCAGAGTCACTATTGGATTTTTGAAGTAGTCTAAAGCTTTCAAGTGGAAACTTTGCATCAATAGCTATTGATCCAGGAGGATTTGGTAGCATGATAAGGCAATCTACGCGTTTACCAGTTGTAAAAGTGTATTGAAATTTATATGCAGAAGGGGGGAGTATATTCTCAACTAAATCACGCAGTTGAATCTCACCAAAGGCACCCCTAGATTGTTTATTGGACAGGATATCTTGTAAACCAATGACTTGAGAACTAATTTCTGCAAGATTTTTCTGCGCTTCATCAATTATTGTAAGTCGTTCACGAATTTCTTTAATGGTTGTATCTGATTTGTTTAGGCCTTCTCCAACTTTTTGCGAAACTTCATCGAGTCTCTCTTTTACAGTTAAATGAATAGAATCATTTAGAATGCGGAACTTATTAACTTCGCCAATAATTGAACTTAATCGAGAGGCGAGATAACCTAACCCAAATAGTAAGATCAGTATTAGAATTATTATGGTTATTAGCCAAACAATTTGTATATCAACTGTCATTAGACAATAATACCACCTAATCTTAGATAATTTTTTGTATCATGTCAGAAGATAAGAAATTATGAAACATTTATGATCATAGCAGATTCAATAAAATATAAACTCACAAAAGATTTTTCGCCCTTAAGGCTTGAGGTTATTGATCAATCTCACTTGCATGTGGGTCATTCAGAAGCGGGTAGTGGCATTGAAACACATTTCTATGTTGAGATCGTTTCATCCACTTTTGAGGGGATAGCCAGGGCAGAACGCCACCGAATGGTTTATCATTGTTTGAATGAAGAGATAAAAAAATCTATTCATGCACTTTCACTTAATTTAATTTCGGTGACGGAGAATTTGGGTTAAAGAATAAATATTAATTCAGTTCTTCATCTATTTCTTTAGGGAAAATTATTTCTGTTTCTGGATTTGGTGGGGTTAGACGGAGAGCAGTTATTTGGCTTCTTTGTCTTCGGAGAACTTCGAATCTGCAGCCAAAGAAAGTAAATACTTGTCCAGATTCGGGTATAACTTGTGCCTCATGTAGTACTAATCCTGCAATTGTAGCGGCCTCTTCATCAGGGAGTGTCCAATCGAACCTTCTATTAAGGTCTCTAATAGTGGTGGTCCCATCGATTATAAAGCTTCCGTCAGCTTGGGGCCTGATTCCTGCAGCACTTACATCATGTTCATCGCTTATATCTCCAACAATTTCCTCAAGAATATCCTCAAGTGTTACTAACCCCATCAGATCGCCATATTCATCAACTACTAATGCAAAATGTGATTTCCTGCGTCTAAAGGCAGTAAGTTGCGAACGAAGATTTGTTGTATCTGGAACAAACCAAGGCTCAGATGCGACAGTTCTAATATCTAGCTCGTTTAATTTTCCCGTATGTACTGTTAGTGCTCTCAGCACATCTTTAGCATGAAGAATGCCAATGATGTTCTCGGGATCATTTTCCCAAATTGGGATTCTAGTAAATGGGCTAGTTAATGCTTCTTCGACTATCTCTTGGGTAGGTTGTGATGCGTTGATAAGGAACATATTTTTTCTATGAATCATAATCTCTGAAACCTCTACATTAACTAAATCAAGAATTCCTCCAAGCATACTTCCTTCATCTCGAAATCCTCCTGCTTCATGTACATATAGATCAATTGCTCCTCTAATTTCTTCCTCAACTGCAGCACGTCCCTTTCCTCGTTGTACTCTTGATACTTTTAAGATTCCCAAAACCAGAGTTTGAATTGTTACGTTAACTGGTGTTAAGAGCACCACTAGTAGCCTAATAAAGGGAGCAACTGTTAATGCTGTTCGATCAGGGTTTAGTATTGCGTAAGTTTTAGGAAGTATTTCAGCAAAGATGAGAACAAGGAGTGTCATGACTATAGTTGCATAAAGAACCCCAGCGTCTCCTACCCATTGTATCATAATACTAGTAGCTAAGGCAGAAGCTAAAATGTTTACTAGATTATTCCCTAAAAGGATTGTTCCAAGAAACCTCTCTCTGCGTTCATTTAGTGCACTTACTATTCCTGCCCGTTTGTTTCCTTTGCGCCTTAGATGATGAATTCTAGCTTGACTAGCAGTTGTCAGGGCAGTTTCTGATCCAGAAAAGATTGCTGAAAGAAGCAATAAAAAAAATATTGCTCCTATTGTGATTGCTACAGAAGTCGTCATGGGGTCATTTTACTAGGTGCTTTTCAAGCACCTCTATTAATTCCTTTTCATTTATGGTGTTGGTAAGTGAGCTGTTTCCTATTCCATTTGATATTACAAAATTTATTTCACCATTTTTTACTTTTTTGTCCTGACGCATGTGGTTAAGTAATGTTTGGGTATTCCAGTCGTGACCAGTTGGAAGCGTTACAGGAAGACCTATGGATTTGAGATGGTCATATACTCTAACGGCATCTTCTTTAGGACAAGTACCAATTTTAACAGAAAGATCCATAGCTATCACCATTCCTATTGATACAGCTTCTCCATGAAGAAGACGTCCATCGTATCCAAGCTCTGCCTCAAGAGCATGGGCAAATGTATGTCCAAGATTTAAAATTGCACGTCTTCCAAGTTCTCTCTCATCTTCTGAAATAATTTTTGCTTTATTAATGACGCTGTTCAAAACCGCATGTCCAATTGCATTCTTATCTCCAGAGATAACTTTTTTACCATTATATTCTAACCAATTGAAAAATTCTGAATTTCCTAATATTCCATATTTTAATATTTCAGCATAGCCAGCAAGAAAGTCACGCTTTGGTAGGGTTGTGAGAAGCGAAATATCAGAGATAACTTTTTTAGGTTGATAAATA
>CAZHAN010000079.1:0-6042 GCA_964530575.1 uncultured Rhizobiaceae bacterium
AGATTATAAAAATATTAAATTGCTAAAAAAATATATTTCAGAAAGTGGAAAAATTCTACCTTCAAGAGTTACCTCTTTAACAATTAATCCAGCGCTAGAAACTATGGAAGAATAAACGTCTTGTGTTAAAGGTGAAATTCTGAGAGGAATTCCTGCCATGGTCGCAGATATGCCACCATAAAGAAGCGTTGGGGTAATTATAAATAAGAAAACAATTTTTTTAAGATGATTTTGCGAAATCATCTTAACAACTTTGCTAATGAAGGAATCTATCTTAGACAATCTGCATCCTCCACCATCCATTGAACAAGCTCACCAAATGTGTAGCCAGCATATTTTGCTATTTGTGGTACTAATGAGGTTGAAGTCATTCCTGGCTGCGTATTCACTTCAAGAAGATAAATTCCTTCTGTATCACCTTTAGTTTCATTCCAACGAAAATCTGAGCGAGTAACACCTCGACAACCTAGTAATTTATGTGCACGCGATGCATATTCCATACAATAATCATAAGTTTCTTTTGGAATAGTAGCTGGAACAATGTATGTAGATCTTCCTTTAGAATATTTAGCTTCATAATCATAAAATTGATTTGAAGATTTAATTTCTAAAACTCCTAAAGATAATCCACCCATTACAGCTACGGTTAGTTCCCTTCCAGGAATATATTCTTCCACCATAAAATCATCGCCATAATCTGAATCTTCAGAAAAATTTATTACATCCTTAGTCTCTTTCACTATTACCACTCCTACTGAAGAGCCCTCATTAATTGGCTTTACAACGTAAGGGGGTTTAATTTCTAAATTTTTCAAACTTTCATTTTGATTTATTAGTAGATTGGCAGGACATCGAATTTCGTTAGCAGAAAACATAGCCTTTGATACAACTTTATTCATCGCAATAGCTGAGGCCAACACGCCTGAATGAGTGTAAGGAATCTGCATTAACTCCAACATTCCCTGAATACAACCATCCTCTCCAAACCTTCCATGCAAAGCATTAAATACTACATCTGGTTTAAAATCTCTTAGATTTTGGCTTATCTTGTGGTCTACGTCGATGGTAGAAACGATAAATCCTTGTTTTTTGAGGAAATTAGCCACTTCTTTGCCACTTAATAGGGAAATTGCCCGCTCTGCAGAGCTCCCACCCATCAAAACTGCGGCCCTAGTTGTCAATTTTTAGACCCTCTTGGCAATTTGGAGGGGTCTCTCCCAATTCATTTCCAAGCCTAATAATTTCCCATTGAAGTGATATTCCGCACGAATTCTTAACTCTCTTAGCAACCTCAAGTCCAAGACCTTCAAGATGCGCAGCTGAAGCTTCACCATTATTTATTAAAAAATTTGCATGCAACTCTGAAACCTGTGCCTGACCAAGAACTAGTCCCGCACAACCTGAATCTCTTATTAACTTCCACGCTTTTTCATTGGGCGGATTCTTAAAAGTACTTCCTCCCGTTAAAGATCTGATTGGCTGTGTTAGCTGACGCTTATTTCGAATATTTTCAATGTTTGAGATTATCTCTTCTCTAGTCCCAGTTGAAACTCTAAGTTTTGCACGAGTAAAGATCCAAGAACTAGGAACATTACAGTTTCTATAACTGAATCCTATCTGATCAATATTAAGTTTATGAAATTTACCTTTACGATCAACAGCCTCGACCCAATCTACTACATCCTTCATTTCAGATCCAAAGGCTCCTGCATTCATTCTCAAGGCCCCACCAATAGTTCCTGGAATACCTGAAAGGAATTCCAAGCCACTATAATTCTGTTCGGAACAAGCTATAGCAACATTAGAATCTAGTGCACCCGCGCCTACTATTAAATTATGTTCTTCAAAATACATATTAGTAAACGGACCTACCAAGCGAATTACTACTCCAGGGATGCCCCCATCTCGAACTAAAACATTGGAGCAAACGCCTAAAACTGTTACGGGAATATCAACAGGTAATAAGCTTAAAAATTCTGATAAGTCTTCTTCATCTGCTGGTCTAAAAATAACTTCAGCCGGGCCACCAACTTGAAACCAAGATATTTTTGAAAGAGGAACACATTTTCTTAACCTTCCCCTTGCCTGAGGAATTCGTTCAAAAACTGGAGCTAGATTCAATTTATTTATAGACATTATTTACCTAATGCACTCGCCTCTAAAGATATCTTCTGAAGTTTTGAAGGAAGGCTTTGAGCCCAATTTGTAATTGTACCCGCCCCAAGTAAAACGATAAAATCTCCTGACTGAGCAAAAGAATCTATCATACTAGGCAAGTCGTCTGGATCACTAAGGCTATGTACGCTTTTATGTCCATGATCATGTAAACCACTAATTAAAGATTCCTTGTTAATGTCTTTTATTGGGACTTCACCAGCTGGAAAAATATCTGAAACTACGACAATGTCGGCATCGTCAAAACAACTACAAAATTCAACAAATAAACTCTTTACCCTACTGAATCGATGTGGCTGAACAACAGCAATTATGTTTCCTTTGCATACCTCTCGAGCAGCCCTTAGTGCAGAAATAATTTCAATTGGATGATGTGCATAGTCATCTATTATTGAAATTCCATTTACTTCCCCAACCTTTGTAAATCTTCTGTCAACACCTTTAAATTCTGATAACCCTTTTTTAATTAATTCTTTCTCTATACCCATCTCCAATGTCACTGAAATGGCAGCCAATGCATTAAGAACATTATGTCTTCCTAACATTGGTATAAACAGATCATTGATCATAAATTGGTTACCATTGATGCGATCCCTAACGCAGATATCAAATTGAGATCCAGATATCGTTGACTTTATATTTAAGGCTCGAAAATCAGCATTCTCATCAATACCATATGTTATTATTCGACAATCTGTTATGCGGTTAATCAATGCTTGAACTTCTGGATGGTCTAAACACAAAATTGCTGCCCCATAGAATGGAATATTTTCAATAAAGGACTTAAATGCGTCTCTTACTCCATCAAAATCCCCATAGTAATCTAAGTGTTCAGGGTCAATATTTGTAACTGTGGCAATAGTTGCTGGAAGACGAACAAAAGTTCCATCACTTTCATCAGCTTCAACTACCATCCAATCTCCTTTACCTAACCTTGCATTGGAGCCATAAGCATTCAAAATGCCACCATTGATAACTGTTGGGTCAATATCCGCAGCATCTAATAATGCCGCAATCATTGATGTTGTAGTTGTTTTTCCATGTGTTCCTCCAACAGCTATAGACCACTTTAACCTCATTACTTCAGCTAGCATCTCAGCGCGTTGGACAACTGGTATTAGCTGCATTCGTGCAGCTTTAATTTCTGGATTAGAGGATTTTATAGCTGATGAAATTACTACAACTGATGCTTTTTCAATATTTTCAGCCGAATGGCCTATAACAATTTTAATACCTAAATCTTCAAGTCTTTCTACATTCGAACCTCTTGCCTGATCACTTCCACGAACGGTATAACCAAGATTATGCATTACCTCAGCAATTCCACTCATGCCTATGCCGCCAATACCGACAAAATGTAAACATCCAATATCTAAAGGCATAGATCTCATTGGTCACGTCTATTCTTGTTGCTAATAGTTCTACCATTTGGGATAGCGGAAAAATCAGGAAATTGATTATTGGAAACTTGTTCTACTAGTTCTACTAAATTTTCCAATGCATTAGGGAACCCTTCTTTTTTGCATGACTCTGAAGCAATATTAAGCCTGATTGGAGAAGACAATATTTCTTCAATAAATTTCCTAAAATTTATTAAATTAAACTTTGATTGATGGCTAAGCCAACCACATCCTTTATCAACAAACAATTCTGCATTCTTAGTTTGATGGTCATCAATTGCATAAGGATATGGAATTAATATTGCTGGGCGGCCAGCTATCATAAGTTCTGCTAATGTAGACGCTCCAGATCTAGATATTACCAAGTGAGTACTTTGCAGATTAGAAGGAACATCTATAAAATTAGATAACTCAACATTTATATCATATTCTAAATAAAGTGATCTGACTTTTTCTATATTCTCTTTCCTACATTGATGTATCACAAACAAGCGACTTCGAAGTGATTCTTTAAGTGATCCTAAAGCTTCTGGAACAATCTTAGAAAAAATTTCAGCACCTTGACTCCCACCCAAAACCATTAATTTAATTTGACCAGTATCAAGTGGAAAAATGTATGGGACATCTTTTATTGAAATAATTTCCTTACGAACAGGAATGCCAACAAGCTTTGACTTAATATAATGTTTTTCTGAAATATATTTTGTTTTGGAAAAAGAAAGTCCGATAGCTTTCACCCTGCTAGATAGAAAGCGGTTTGCCCTTCCTAGAACTGCATTTTGTTCATGAATTAGAGTTGGAATTCCTAAAAAAATAGCTGCTGATATTGTTGGAACTGTAGGAAAGCCTCCAAAACCTACCACAATGTTTGGCTTAAAGCGGCGCAGTATACGAATAGCTTCAAAAAATCCCATCGAAGCAGAAAAAATTCCCTTAATCCTAGTTATAAGACTTCCCGAAGTAAAAGTACCTGTACTAATGCAATAAGTAGGGTCTTCTATTTTTTTAAAATATCTCGCAGCCCTAGTGTCAGTAATCATGGCTATTTTATAACCCCTATTCTTTAAACCAAATGCTAAAGATTCCGCGGGGAAAATGTGACCTCCAGTCCCTCCAGCTGCCAGTGCTATATTCAAGGATTTCATAAAACAGAACGACCCAATATCCATCTTGACTCAAGCGATGAAATACGACGACGAGTTAGGGCTAACAACATCCCCATTCCAAACGCAATCGCTAACAAAGATGACCCACCATATGAGATAAATGGCAAAGTCATTCCTTTAGCAGGCAATAAACGTAAATTCACTCCAATATTAATAGCAGCTTGAAGTCCAAACTGAACTATTAGGCCACTTCCTGCTAATAAAATAAAATAATCTGTTTCACGCATAAGTCGGAAAAGCGTACGGAGAACCAAAAAAGCAAATGCACTAGCAATCGCTAAGCATGCGAGCAAACCAAATTCCTCTCCAGCTACAGCAAAAATAAAATCAGTATGTGCATCAGGTATTTTAATTGTACCCTCACCTGGACCTTTACCAAAAGGACCCCCCGCATTAAATGCAGCAATAGATTTATCAAGTTGATAATTGTCACCAATTTCTGGAGATAAAAAACTGTCAATTCGTTCTGTTACATGAGGGATAAATGCATATGCAAGTAAGGCTGAGGTGATTCCAGCCGCCAACATTATTCCTATCCATCTAAATGACATACCAGCAACAAAAAATTGAATGAACCATGTTGCAATTATGAGAGCAGTCATTCCTATATCTGGTTGAAGAACTAAAAGACAACAAACAGTCATAAGAAATAAGATTGAGATCCATCTTATATTCGGATCAGCAGACCTCTGTTGAGCTGCAAGAACCCAGGCAGTTACAATGACAAAAGAAGGTTTTAATAATTCGGAAGGCTGGATTCCTAACCCACCAATTCTGATCCAACGTTTAGCTCCATTTACTTCTTCGCCAACAATAAAGGTTGCTAAAACTAAAATTATTGCAAAGATAAAAACAATAATACCCAACCTACGAACATGTTCAGGACTAATCATTGAAATTGAAAGTAGAATTATAACTGCTGGTATAAGAAAAATTATTTGCCTCTGGACGAAATGATATGAATCTAATTTATGAGAAACTGCAATTGTGGGACTCGCCGCTATGACTAAAATTAACCCAGCAACCATAAGTAGAATGAAAACTACAAGACTCATACGATCAACTGTCCACCACCAACTTCCTACTATTGAAGTGTCAGTACGAGAAGGTCCAATCATAAATTCTCCGATATCAACTCAACATTATAACGAAATACATCGCCACGTTCCTCAAAATCTGAAAACTGATCGAAAGAAGCACATGCAGGTGACAATAAAACAACTGGGTCTGTAAGGCCGCTTTCCTTAGCTACATTGAATGCGTTGGTAACTGCATTATCTAAATTTTCAGAATAAGTTATG
>CAZHAN010000080.1:0-6015 GCA_964530575.1 uncultured Rhizobiaceae bacterium
CAGGAATTAATGTTGAAAGAGAACGACTAGATAAATTTGGTCGCCCATTTATAGGTGCAACAATTAAACCTAAGTTAGGTCTTTCCGGACGAAACTATGGAAGAGTTGTTTATGAAGCTCTAAGAGGTGGATTAGATTTTACTAAGGATGACGAAAATATTAATTCTCAACCTTTCATGCATTGGAGAGATCGTTTCCTATTCTGTATGGAAGGGGTAACTAAAGCTGACGCAGCGACCGGTGAAGTAAAAGGCCACTACATGAATGTTACTGCAGGAACTATGGATGAGATGATTCGTCGTGCTGAATTTGCACGCGACATAGGATCTGTAATTATTATGATTGACCTTGTTGTAGGATATACTGCTATTCAAACAATGGGTATTTGGGCAAGACAAAATGATATGATTCTTCATTTACATCGTGCAGGTAATAGCACTTATTCTCGTCAAAAAAACCACGGTATGAATTTCCGTGTAATCTGCAAGTGGATGCGAATGGCAGGAGTTGACCATATTCATGCCGGAACAGTTGTTGGTAAACTTGAGGGTGACCCTCTCATGATTAAGGGATTCTATGATACCCTTATTCAACCACATACACCTAAGGCTCTTGAGCTTGGGTTCTTCTTCGATCAACACTGGGCAAGCATGCGTAATGTTTTACCTGTTGCTTCAGGAGGTATCCACGCAGGGCAAATGCACCAACTACTTCATTACCTAGGTGAAGATGTAGTTCTTCAATTTGGCGGAGGAACCATTGGACATCCTGATGGTATTGCTGCTGGAGCACAAGCAAATCGGTACGCTGCAGAGATAATGGTTCAAGCTCGCAACGAAGGGCGAGACTATATGGCCGAAGGACCAGAAATACTGGCAAAAGCTGCGAAGGATTGCTCTCCTCTTCAAAAGGCTCTGGACGTCTGGAAAGACATTACATTTAACTATGATTCGACTGACACACCTGACTTTGTGCCACTCGAAACACCATCAAATTAATACGAGGAGTAATTAAAATGCGTGTAACACAAGGAACCTTCTCGTTTCTGCCTGACATGACAGATGCTGAGATTAAAGCACAAATCAAATATGCTATTGATCAAGGTTGGGCTGTAAACGTTGAATATACAGATGATCCACACCCAAGAAATACATATTGGGAGATGTGGTGCGAACCAATGTTCGACGCAACTGACCCTGCATCAGTCTTCTATGAAGTGCAAGAATGCCGAAAAGTATTTGGCAATCAGTACATAAGGGTTAATGCATTCAACAACACACGTTGGATTGAAACTGTAGCTATGTCATTTATCGTTAATAGACCAAAAGATGAACCTGGATTTGGCGTTGAACGACAAATAATTCCAGGAGCTCAAAGTGGACGTATGCTCGGTTACAAAGTTCACAGTTATGCAACCGATAAACCAGAGGGAAAAAGATATAAGTAAGTAAAAAAATATTTTTGGGCCTCAGTTAAATTACTGAGGTCCAAAAATAAACCTATATCTTAGGTCTTAAACTAAAGAAACTTTAATTTATAACGAAATTGCTTCAATTGAAGAAAGGATCCGCTATGGCGGAAGATGAAAAATTAATGGAATCTGAAGAAGAATCCGAAGAGAAACGTTTCATACCAGAGGAACTTGATCTCGAAGAATACTTTCAAAAATCAAATATTCAATCAGTTCTTGATCAGCTTGATAATGAACTGATTGGTTTAACTTCCGTGAAAACCCGAATTCGTGAAATTGCGGCAATGTTGCTTGTTGACAAAGCTAGAAGTCAAATGGGAATTTCTACTGAACCTCCTACGCTTCACATGTCGTTTACAGGTAATCCCGGAACTGGAAAAACTACTGTTGCTCTACGAATGGCAGATATTTTACATAAACTAGAATATGTTCGCCAAGGACATCTTGTCGATGTAACCAGAGATGATCTTGTAGGACAGTACATTGGCCATACTGCCCCAAAAACTCGTGAAGTTATTAAAAAAGCTATGGGCGGTGTCCTCTTTATAGACGAAGCATACTACCTTTATAAGCCTGAGAATGAGAGAGACTACGGCCAAGAATCCATAGAGATTTTATTACAAGTTATGGAAAATAATAGAGATGATCTTGTGGTTATACTTGCAGGATACGCAAACAAAATGGAAACATTTTTTAAATCTAATCCTGGATTCAGGTCCCGTATAGCACACCACCTAGACTTTCCAGACTATAGTAAAGAAGAACTCTTTCAAATTTCTGAACTAATGGTCAAAGAACAACAATACGTTCTTAGCGATTCAGCTAAAGAAGCACTTAAGGATTATATACCAAAGCGTATGAAGAATACACATTTTGCAAATGCACGCTCAGTAAGGAACGCAATAGATAGGGCTAAGCTACGTCAAGCAAATCGTTTATTTGCAACTCGAGGAAAGACTACTTTGAAAAAGAAAGATTTAATAACTCTCCAAGGAGAAGATTTTCTTCAGAGCAGAGTATTTGAAACAGATAAAGTTTAAATTAATTATATATGTCCCTTCTTAAGCAAACAAATAATAATTCAACCACAATCATTGTAAGTGCTTTTGTAGGGTTTGTTATTCTCTTCATTATTCTTGTAAGCATCTTAATTGGAAGATTGGCAGATAAATCAGATTTGCGAGAACAGCTTTCATTATCACGATCTAACTCTGATAATGCTATTTCAGAATCTATTGAACTTCCCTCACTTGCCATTGTTCCTTTTAAGATAGATGAAGCTGGGGATGTTCCTAAAGAACTAGTTGATGCTATTTCGAAAAACATTTCTATGAAACTTTCACTTAATGAGTTTAGAGTTGCTCATGGTGATGAATTAGATCAATTTAGAAATTTGAACCCAACCCCTGCTGAAGTAGGTGAAAACCTTGGTGTACGATATGTACTTATTGGCCTTGTAGGAGGTCTTGATGAAGAGATTAGGATTGATGCGGTTCTTCATGATGTAGTCTTAGGGAAATCAGTTTTTCGAGGTTCATTTTATGGAGATCGAACAACTGTTGCCCAATTGCACGATGAAGTAGTAAGCGCATTATTGGTAGTTCTTAATAATATAAAAGGTTAATAACATAAGTTAGCCTGAAAAGGCTTAAACCAAACCAACCGAACGAAGAACTATCCCAGACGATATAGCCAATAGAACTAAACCCATTATTCTATCAACTATTACTTTTCTTTTTTTGATCCACTCCATAATGCCACTCCCGGTTAGAATTAAGGCAACAAGAAGATACCAGCCAGCATCAATTGACCCGGCCAAAAGTGCAATAAGCCCTCCTTCTCGCCATATTACATCTGGCTGAATAAACTGACTAAATAAAGCCATAAAAAATACTGCAATTTTAGGATTAATAAATACAATAACAAAGCCTTGGGAAAATCCTAATGATCCTCTAAAATTTTCCTCTAATTTTGTATTTATTGGCTTACCTGAATTTACCCATGTACTGATGCCCATATAACCAAGAAAAGCAGCACCAACCCAATTAGCTATTAATAGTATTTCAGGCTTTGTTATGATTAATCCTAAGCCGGCGATCGCTATCGAAGCATAAATTCCTACCCCTATTCCATGACCAACTGCAGCCATCATGCCCTGGAAGCGGCCTCCAGCGATGGTATTGTTTATAATTACCGCTAAACTAGGCCCAGGAGAAACTGCCCCAAGGACACAAACCAATGCTATTTGAAGATATCCCGATACTTCCATTAGCTATTATCCATAATATTCATATTAATATTGATTCTATTGCTAGCGTAGATACTCTCTATATAGGAAAATTAACAGGGTAAGTAATGATAGAGATAAAACAATTAAATAAGAATTTTGGTGGCTTGAAAGCTATTAACGATGTAAGCCTGTCGATTAAAACTGGCACTATAACTGGACTGATTGGACCTAATGGTGCTGGCAAGACAACTTTATTCAATATAATTGCTGGAAATATAAAACCTAGTTCTGGAAAAATTTTGTTTAATGGGGAAGATGTAACAGCTCTCCCCCCACATCAACTATTTCACAAAGGAATTCTTCGAACCTTTCAAATAGCTCATGAATTTCCAACATTATCCGTACTTGAAAATCTAATGATGGTTCCTGGTGGGCAAACTGGAGAAAATATTCTCTCAACTTGGTTTAAAACTTCCCAAATCAAACAAGAAGAATCACATTTGCTTGAAAAGGCTAATAAAATTCTCTCAATACTTAAGCTAGATCATTTAGGGAATGATCCTGCAGGCACTTTGTCTGGAGGACAGAAAAAACTTCTTGAAATCGGAAGAACGATGATGGTTGATGCAAAGCTTGTTCTTCTAGATGAAGTTGGAGCAGGAATTAATCGTACTTTGCTTAAAGAAATTGGAAACATAATTCAAACTCTTAATCAAGAAATGGGTAATACTTTTTTTATGATTGAGCATGACCTAGATTTTATTAGTCATCTTTGTAATCCAGTTATTGTCATGGCAGAGGGTGGTGTTTTATTCGAAGGATCAGCAGATGAAGTAAAGAAAAATGAAGAGGTAATTGAATCATATCTTGGAACTGGAACAAGTAGTGTCCAGAAAAAATTATGACACTACTTAGCGCAAAAAATCTAACTGGTGGCTATGGAAACACTAAAATAATTTTTAATTGTTCAATAAAAGTTGATAAAGGTCAGATTGCAGTTGTTGTTGGGCCCAATGGTGCCGGTAAATCTACTGCGATGAAAGCAATATTTGGACTCATCAATCTATTTGATGGATCTATTTATTTTAAAGGGGAAGATATTACTTCCATGCCTCCTGAGAAAAGGGTGATTTGTGGTATGGCAATGGTTCCTCAAGTCAAAAATATCTTTCCGTCCCTAACCGTTCAGGAAAATCTAGAAATCGGTGCCTACCTTAGAAATGATGATTATACAGATAGCCTAAATGAAATTTTTGATTTATTTCCAATACTAAAACAAAAACGTAAACAAATAGCTGGAGAACTTTCAGGAGGGCAACGACAGCAGCTTGCACTTGGAAGAGCTATTATCACACAACCAAAGCTTCTTTTGCTTGATGAGCCCACAGCTGGTGTATCTCCAAAAGTTATGGATGATCTTTTTAAACAGATTATTGAAATTCGTGATAAAGGTATTGGAATAATTATTGTCGAGCAAAATGCTCGCAAGGCACTTGAAGTTGCTGATATAGGCTACGTACTCGTCAATGGAAGAAATAAATATACTGGTTCTGGAAACGATCTTTTAAATAATCCTGAAGTCCGTATTGCATTTCTTGGGGGATAAAACCTATGGATTTTTTTACAGATCTTTTGAGTGCATTCCTTTGGACTTTTAATTTCCTTATCTTACCAGCAACTGTTTATGGTTCAACACTGGCCTTAGGTGCATTAGGTGTAACACTTGTATTTGGTATCTTACGATTTGCTAACTTTGCTCACGGCGACATTATGGCATTTGGAGCAATGATTGCATTAATTTGCACTGAAACAATTAATCGATTTGCTATTTTTACCTACCCCATCCCCTCAGGTATAATTTTTCTGCCAATCGCTATGCTGGCAACAGGTTTCCTTGCGGTTATTCTTGATAGAACTGTCTATAGATATTACCGTAGCATTAAAAGTCCCCCAGTAGTTATGGTAATGGCGTCTATAGGAATACTATTTCTGCTAAATGGAATTACTAGATTAATTAAAGGTCCAGGGCTTCAAACGTTCAATGATAAAAGAACATTTGGCATTGATGAAGTTAATACTTCTTCGTTAATAGAAAAGCTTGGCGAAAGAGCAGTTCAAATCAAAACAGAATTTTCAACTGGAAATCAGATAGTCCATGTAACTGAACCCGAATTAATTCTATTTACAGTAGCTGACTTTAAAAGAGCCACAGGTCTACCTGAGGGATTTGGTCTTGACCTTATTCAAATATTAATAATTTTATTTTCAATAGTCTTTTTTATAACTCTCTATTGGTTTTTAAAATATACAAAAC
>CAZHAN010000081.1:0-6008 GCA_964530575.1 uncultured Rhizobiaceae bacterium
TAGTAATCTAATATCGTTAGCGATCTTCATAAGACTTACTGCTAAAGTATTGAGCACCCCCGAGGACTCCACGATAGAATCATGAGTAGCGATTGCCTCAAATTTATTAGGTGAAGATATAAAATTTTTACCAGATAATTTAGAAATTTCCTTGCAAAATGCTACATCGAATCCTTTAGGTGAGTTAAGGCCGGTACCCACGGCTGTTCCACCTTGAGCCAATTGGAGGAGGCGCGGTAGGGTTTCATTAATTCTTTGGATAGAATTATGAATTTGATAGGCAAAGGATGAAAATTCTTGGCCTAGTGTGATTGGGGTTGCATCCTGTAAATGTGTACGTCCAATTTTTGTAATTTTATCCCAGTCTTGTGATTTTTGGTCTAAAATTTTTTGTAGTAGTGCAAGCGCTGGAAGTAGCTGACTATCAATTATTGTAACAGAAGCGACATGCATTGCTGTGGGAAAAGTATCGTTTGAAGATTGGCTACAATTAACATGGTCGTTAGGGTGAACTAAGGATTTATCTCCCCTTCTTCCGCCCATAATTTCACACGCTCGGTTTGCCAGAACTTCATTCATATTCATATTAGTCTGGGTGCCCGAACCTGTCTGCCAAATAGATAATGGAAATTCATTTATGTGATGATCATTTAATATTTCATCTGCGGCCTCAATAATTGCAAGGGATATATCAGAGTCAATTTTGCCAAAGTCACTATTAACTTTTGCAGCAGATTTTTTAATTAAAGCAAGTGCAAAAATTACTTCTTTGGGAATTATTTCATCACCAATTGAAAAGTTTTGAAGTGAACGTTGAGTTTGTGCTCCCCAGTAGTGATTTGCAGGAACCTCAACTATACCTAATGAATCTTTCTCTTTTCGAGTATTTTCAGATATCTTTTTATTCATAAGGTTTAGTTTCGCCTAAATGTATCAAGGCTGACAACTTTTTCATCAGCTTGGTCGGAATTGGAATCATTTATTATTGATTCATCCTCATTTGAGAAAGAATCTGTGGGAGAATCCTCTATTTGTAAATTTTTTTGCTTTATATTTTTTTCTGAGAGATTGAACTGAAGTCCAAATTCTACCGAAGGGTCAACAAAGCTTGTAATCGATTTAAACGGGACGTGTAGGGATTCTTTTTTTCCATTAAAAGATAATGTGATGTTAAAAAAATTATCATCAACTTCTAAATCCCAATATTGATGTTGTATTACAAGTGTAATCTCATCTGGATAAGATGCCTCTAAATATTTAGGAAGAGTAATACCTAAAGAACCTGTTTTGCAGGTAATGTAAAAGTGATGGTCACCATTCAACCCTTTTTGGGCTGTGTTATGAAGTATATTGCGAACCACACCAAGAAGCGCGGCTTCCACCATATTTCCGTATTGGATTAGGTCCTTGTTCATTAATGACCTCCTTGTAGTAGTGTAGTCTGCCCTGGCTGTTCGGCCAATGGTTTAAGATTTAAAAAATAAAAGAATGGCGACGACGTTGCCGTCGCCGCCAAACCGAAGGACTTCTGTTGCCCGGCGTTCCTCCGAGCCGCGCTAACCTATATTAGGCAGCGAGTGCCATACGGCTATTGTCGTTGGCATTTGTATAATGACCCGATAACGGCGGTATCATGCCGAGAGAAAACTGCATCTTTACCCGCGCGTCGATCCTGTTTCGCCCCCAAAGATTGTTACTATGCATTAACTATAGCTTATTTTGGTGGAGGCGCCGGGTACCGCCCCCGGGTCCGCATCGGTTATTCCATACAGCGTTTATCTCCATAGCTGGCTAACCAGCAACCTTGATATACGACTCAAATGAAGGTGTTTCAACGATTACTATTAATTAGTAGGTAATCTATTTGGCGAATAAGTCCAACGGAGTTTAGAATATCATGTATAGGTTATAAAAAATTTAGGATTTAATATGGGTTTAACTAAAGAACAGCAGCAAGAAATCGACAGTTTAAGGGAAAATTCTCAGCCAACGAGGCGTTCAGTTGTCCCAGAACTTGAGGAAGTGCTTTATAATCCAATACCAGTCTTGGATCATGGGTTTGTCAGGGTTATTGATTATATGGGTGATGATGGAGCTGTAGTTCAGGCTGCTAGGGTTTCATACGGGAAGGGAACTAGAAAGGTTTTAGAAGATTCTGGGCTCATCAACTATCTGATGAGACATAGGCATTCTACTCCTTTCGAGATGTGTGAGATTAAGTACCATATTAAGCTTCCAATTTTTGTAGCTAGGCAATGGATTAGACATCGTACAGCAAATGTAAACGAATACTCAGCTAGATATTCCATACTTGATAATGAATTTTATCTTCCTGCAATTGAAGATTTGGCAGTTCAATCTAAGTCAAATAGGCAGGGGAGGGGAGATTTTCTAACTAAAGAGCAGGGTACAAGAGTTCTTAATTTATTGAGGGAGGATGCCGAGAGGAATTATTCGCACTATGAGGATTTATTAAATGAAGATTCCGATGGAAAACCTAAAAATAATGAACATCCTAGCCTCGCTCGTGAGCTTGCAAGAATGAATTTGTCATTAAATTTTTATACCCAATGGTATTGGAAAACTGATTTACATAATTTATTAAATTTTCTTTCACTCAGGTCGGATTCACATGCTCAATATGAAATACGAGTATATGCTGAGGCAATGTTGGAAACTCTTAAGCTTTGGACTCCATTGACATATCAAGCGTTTAAGAAACATAGACTTGGAGGGTTTCATTTGTCTGAGCCAGCAATCGCAGTTGTAAAAAAACTCATCTCCGGGGAAGAGCTTGAGTTAGATTCTACGGGATTATCTAAAAGAGAATTAACTGAGCTTATGGAGGTTTTGGGGAGAGATTAAATCCTATTCTTCTCCGATTATTGGCTCGACTCTGGAGTTTGAAATTGATTCAACTATTCGTAGGATTTTACTTGATATAGCCATGTATTGTTTGGCTTGTGGGCTATTTGGTGAGGAATAAACAATTGGGTTTCCGTTATCAGAGGTCTCTCGTATATGGACGTCTAACGGAATTTCTCCCAAGAAATTGGTAGCACTTGATTCGGCCTCTATTTTTGCACCTCCATGGCTAAATATATTTGTTTTATGGTTGCAATGAGGACATACAAAATAACTCATGTTTTCAATTATTCCGAGTGTTGGAACATTAACTTTATCAAACATTGCGAGTCCTTTTCGTGCGTCAATTAGGGCAATATCTTGAGGGGTAGAAACAATAATAGCACCTGAAATGGGAAGTGTTTGAGCCAGAGTAAGGTGTATATCACCAGTTCCAGGAGGAAAATCAACAACTAAAATATCCATTGGATTCCAGCTTACATTATGAATAAATTGTTGGATTGCGCTAGTAACCATTGGACCGCGCCAAATGGTAGCGGTTTCTTTTGGGACGAGATATCCCATCGACATTGTGTCGATGCCAAATGCATTAACAGGCGCCATTATTTTATTTTCAATTTTAGGCTTTTCTTCAATTGTTCCAAGGAGACGGGGGATGGATGGTCCGTAGATATCTGCATCAAGTAGGCCAACAGATAGCCCTGCTTTTTTGAATCCTAACGCTAGATTAACAGCCGTAGTTGATTTACCTACGCCTCCTTTTCCAGAGGCTATGGCAATTATGTATTTAATTTTCTCCACTTTGAATGGGCTCCCAGTCTATTTAGATGGCAGTTACTATAGTTTTTTTGATATCTTAGATCTTAAAAACGCTTACTTTTTATACCCGTGGTATTGAAGTTACCATATCAAAAATTTTTTTCTAAACCCCTCCTTGGCGATTGGGCAATCACTACCTATTTCTACAATGGAGGATATTGGTTCAGAATTAGTGTATAGGTTAGAGACAATGTCCTGTTACTCTAGATTTCTATCTGGTTACAAAGGTTTTAATGATTAGCAGATTAGGATTTCAGCTATATTGGCGTTAATAAAGTTGTTTATTAAGTGCATTGAATACATTGCACCATTTTTACATGTGTCATATAAGCCTATTGAGAAAAGGATATAGTTTTAGTCAAGTGATGGTATTAAGAATGGAATTTAAAATTTTATGACTCCTTGGAGTAACCGAGGTAACGGTGGTGGCCCTAACGGTGGCAATAATGGCCCTTGGGGTGGTGGATCTGGTCCCAGAGGGTCCCAGCAACCTCCTAACCTTGAGGATTTGTTAAAGCAAATACAAGATCAATTGAAGCGCATGATCCCAGGTGGGGTTGGAGGTTTCAGGGGTTTCATAATTGCCTTATTAATTATAGCCACCGTTTGGGGTGTTTCTGGATTTTATCGAGTAGAACCAGATGAACAGGGCGTAGTTCTCCGCTTTGGTGAATGGGTAAAAACTACTATGCCCGGGCTTCACTATCACCTTCCAATGCCCATAGAATCAGTCATTACCCCGAAGGTTACAAAAATTCATCGGGAGGAAATCGGATTTCGTTCCGCTAGCACCAATAACACTTCTGTACGTAATGTACCCGAAGAAGCACTGATGCTTACCGGAGATGAAAATATTGTTGAAATTAATTTTTCTGTTTTTTGGCGCATTAAGGATGCAGGCGCATACCTATTTAATATCGAACGTCAGGAATCTACGGTAAAGGCAGCTGCTGAAGCAGCTATGCGACAAATAGTTGGTAAGAATACTATTTCTGCGGCTATCTCTGGTGGTCGTCTAAGGATTCAGGAAGAAAGTCTTGAATTGTTGCAGAAGGTTCTTGATTCATATCAGGCAGGTATAGAAGTCACAGAAGTTAATATGCAGAAATCAGACCCCCCCGCAGCCGTTCTTGATGCTTATAGAGATGTTCAGCGTGCCATAGCTGATCGACAAACTGCGATTGCTGAAGCACAGGCATATAAGAATGATATTGTTCCTCGTGCAAGAGGAGAGGCTGAACAGAAGATACAGGCTGCTGAGGCTTACCGGGAACAGGTAGAGGCAGAGGCTACAGGTGAGGCAGAGAGATTTCTTTCTGTTTACAAACAGTATGCCTTAGCAAAAGACGTTACAATTAGAAGGCTTTACCTTGAAACTATGGAAGAGATTTTTCAAGGAACTAATAAAGTGATAATTGATCAAGCAGCTGGGGCCCAAGGTGTTGTTCCATATTTACCTTTAAATGAATTGCAACGAAGAATACAGGAAGGGGGAAACTAGAAATGCGTTTATCCCTAGTTATTCTTTTGGGTACTATTTTTATAGCAATTATTCTTGCATTTGGAGCTTTGTTTACTGTTCATCAGACTCAACAGGCATTAGTGCTACAGTTTGGTGAGCCTCGAAGGGTTATTACTGAACCTGGATTACACTTTAAAGTCCCACTAATTCAAAATGTGGTTTATTTAGAGAAACGCTTACTTCATCTGGACAGCCCTAACTTCGAGGCAATTGCATCAGATCAAAAGCGGCTTGTTGTAACTGCCTATCTAAGATACAGAATTATTGACCCTTTGCTTTTTTACCAATCAGTTGGCTCTCAGAATATTGCTGATTCAAGACTGCAAACTATTTTGGAATCCTCTTTGCGTGAAGTTTTGGGTACTGAGCCTCTCATCGAAATAGTCAGTGGCCAAAGAGATTCATTGATGAAGAAAGCTACTGATAAAACTATTGCTCAAGCAGAGAATTTTGGTATTGCCATTGCTGATGTTCGAATTAAACGTACAGATCTTCCAGAAGAAAATAGTCAGGCTATTTATGCCGAGATGAGGGCCGAAAGAGAGCAGGAGGCAAGACAGTATCGTGCTGAGGGTGCTGAGCAATCATTGAGAACTAGAGCTGAAGCCGATAGAACTAAGACAGTCATTATAGCTACTGCTAATAGAGATTCTGAGATTATTCGCGGTGAAGGTGATGCTTTGGCTATAAAGATTTATGCAGATGCATTTGGTACTGATATTGAGTTTTTCAATTTCTATAGAACCATGCAAGCGTACAGAAATGCAATGCAGGCTGATGATACAACAATGGTTTTGACGCC
>CAZHAN010000082.1:0-5956 GCA_964530575.1 uncultured Rhizobiaceae bacterium
CTAAAATAGGTGAAAAAATTACCATAGGTAAAACAAAAACAGTTGAAAATGTTGTGAGATCTGGCTTAAAGGGGATTGCTTTAGACTCACTGACAACACTTATTCTTGAACGGGATGAGGTGATTAAAATGGCAAATAAATCAGGATTATTTATTTATGGTGTTAGCCAAAATGAATGGACTCAACAATCATGAAATTAAGTGAAGAAAACATTCATATAGTCATTGTTTCTGGAGAAACTTCAGGTGATATTTTGGGAGCATCACTTATCAAATCTATAAATTCAATTATTCATCAGCAGGAAGTTAAGTTTTCTGGCATTGGTGGTCCTGAAATGATTTCTTGTGGTTTTATTTCTATTATACCAATGCACGAATTGAGCGTGATGGGGTTTGTTGAAGTTTTACCCAATATAAAATCCTTATTGAATAATCTTGGTAAGATAGAAAATTATATTATTAAAACTAAACCAGACATAGTAATAACAATTGACTCACCTGGGTTTAATTTCCGGCTTGCTAAAAGATTAAAAAATAAATCTATACATTTAGTTCATTACGTTGCTCCACAAGTATGGGCATGGAGAGCTGGAAGAGCAAAACAAATAGCTTCACTTTTTGATCACCTATTAACTCTTTTACCATTTGAGCCTGAATTATTTGAGAAAGAAGGTCTCCGAAGTACATTTGTTGGTCATCCAGCAGTTGAATCAGGTGTTTTAGAGGGAGATGAAGAAAGATTTCGATCAAAGCACAATATAAATAGATATTCTCCACTTTTGGCAGTTCTTCCTGGAAGTAGAAATAGTGAAATTGACAGACTAATCAAACCATTTGGAGATGCAGTCAGGGACTTAAAGACTAAAATTCCAGATCTTAAGGTTGTATTACCAGTTGTTTCACACTTAGAAAATAAAATTACTAAGCTAGTTGAAAATTGGGGCGATATAATTATTTCAAGTGATAGTCAGGAAAAATATGATGCATTTGCTGCAAGTAATTTTGCTTTAGCAGCCTCGGGAACAGTTTCGTTAGAGCTTTCACTAGCTGAAACGCCAATGATAACAGCATATAAGTTACATCCTATTACGTGGCAGATTATTCATAGAATTGTTAAGTCAAAATATATCAATTTAGTGAATATTATCGCTGGATTTAAGGTCGTTCCTGAATTTATACAAGATCAAAGCAGGTCTGAAAATTTAGTTAATGGCTTGCTAAATATATTAGAAAATCAGATTGATAGAGATAAGCAGATTTCAGCATTTAGGATTGTTAATTCTAAGATAAAAGGAATGGGATCTCCTTCAAAATTAGCTGCCGAAGTTATTGTCAAAGAATTAGAAAAAAATAGAAAAATCTAAGTATTTTATAGTTTAAGATGTTTATAATTTATTTTCTTAAATCTATAGGAACGTACTCCCGTTTTGGTGACCCTGTATATAACTGACGTGGTCTGCCTATTTTTTGTGATGGGTCGCTCATCATTTCAGCCCATTGAGCACACCATCCAACAGTTCTGGCTATAGCAAAAAGTACAGTAAATAAACTTGGTGGAATTCCCATTGCCTGAAGGATAATTCCAGAATAAAAATCAACATTAGGATAGAGTTTTCTTTCAACAAAGTATTCATCTTCTAAGGCAATTTTCTCAAGCTCCATGGCTAGTTCGAGGATAGGTTCGTTAATATTACCAGTCGTCTCAAGGACTTCATGGGCCCTTGTTCTTAAAACACTGGCCCTGGGATCAAAGTTTTTATAAACACGGTGACCAAATCCCATCAATCTAAACGGATCGTCTTTATCCTTCGCTCTAGAAATAAATTCAGGAATTCGATCCCGTGTACCTATTTCATTTAACATACTAAGTACCGCTTCGTTTGCCCCGCCATGTGCAGGCCCCCATAAACAAGCTATACCTGCCGCAATACAAGCAAATGGATTAGCACCAGAGGATCCAGCTAGTCTGACAGTAGAAGTAGAAGCATTTTGTTCATGGTCTGCATGAAGAATAAAGATATCATCAATAGCACGGGCTAACACCGGACTCACATTGTATTCTTCGGTCGGCACTGAAAACATCATGTGTAAAAAATTTTCCGCATAATCGAGATCATTTCTTGGATAAACAAATGGTTGTCCTATTGAATATTTATAGGCCATTGCAGCAATTGTTGGAATTTTTGCAATCATTCTGCGTGATGCGATCATTCTTTCCTCGGGATCATAAATATCATGGTGTTCATGATAAAAAGCACTCATTGCTCCAACCACTCCAACCATGATAGCCATTGGATGTGCATCACGCCTAAATCCATGGAATAATTGTGTAAGTTGTTCATGAATCATTGTATGACGACTGATTGATTCGTTGAATGACAGTAATTCTTTTGCAGTTGGCAGATTACCTTGGAGTAGGAGGTGGCTCACTTCCATAAAGTTGCTGTGTTCTGCTAACTCTTCTATTGGATAACCTCTATATAGAAGTATGCCTTTTTCACCATCAATGAATGTAATTTTTGATTCACAACTAGCAGTAGACATAAAAGCAGGATCAAAAGTGAACATTCCAGTTTGGGAATAAAATTTCCGAATATCTATTACTGACGGCCCTACTGACCCGTTATGTAGGGGTAAATTAATAGATTGGCCATTATGAGTAGAGATAATGACTTTAGAATCCGATTCACTGTTGTTATTGGCTTTTTCAGCCATTGTGATCCACCTTTATTAATTTTATGCGAATTATAGAGTATATCGCAGATCAGAGACTTTTACTAATAGATATAATGATTTTGATCAAAAACAAAAATAAATAAATATTGTTATTCAATCAATGAGATTCGTTTAAGGCTTTCATCGCGCCCTAAAACAATTAACAATTCAAATATACCTGGAGATACAAGCTTTCCTGTAAGTGCTGCACGAATTGGTTGAGCTATTTTAATTAATTTAATTTCATTTTTTTCAGCAAATTCTTTTATAACTTTCTCAAGGGATTCTGTTGTCCATACCTGAATTGAAGATAATAATGGCTCAAGTTTATTTAAATATTCACGTCCACCATTATCAAGAATTTTTTGGGCCTCTTTGTTTATATTTATAGGAGATGGAAGAACAAGAAATTCAGCATTTTCAATTAGTTGATTGATATCCTTTGACCTTTTTCTTAATTCAGGAAGTAAGTTTTTAACTCTATTTATATTAGTTTCATCTAAGGTTGATCCATATTTGATTTTTAATTTATTGATAATTATTCTCAATAAATCAATTTTATTATCATTCTGAATGTAATGACCATTCAAGTTACGTAATTTTTCTATATCAAAACGGGCAGGTGAACGTCCAACTGATTCTAATCCAAACCATTTAATAGCTTGTTTCGTCGAAAAAATCTCATCATCGCCGTGAGACCAGCCTAAACGAGCAAGATAGTTTCTCATTGCTTCAGGAAGAAACCCCATATCCTGATATTCCTCAGCTGCCATAGAACCGTGTCTTTTAGATAGTTTTGACCCATCTGATCCATGTATAAGAGGAATATGTCCAAAAATTGGTGGTTCCCAACCTAGAGCCTCGTATATTTGAGTCTGTCTTGCGGCGTTAGTTAAATGATCAACACCTCTAATGACATGTGATATTTCCATATCATGATCATCAACAACAACTGCAAGCATATAAGTTGGGGTTTCATCGTTTCTAAGAAGAATTAAGTCATCAAATTGGTTTCCGGGAAAATTAACCTCGCCCTGGACCTCATCTTGAATGCATACATCTTTATTGATAGGGGCGCGGAACCTTAATGCAGGGTTAATGCTACTACTTGGGTTTTTGTTGATGTTATCTCTGCAACGTCGATCATATCCCAATTTACCACCCTTTACTTTAGCAAGCTCTCTCATTTCTAGAAGTTCTTCAGGCGAACAATAGCAGTGGTAGGCCATTCCTCTTGATAATAATTCTTTTGCTATTTGTTGATGTCGTTCTTTCCTTTGAGATTGAAAAACAACTTCTTTATCCCAGTTTAATCCCAACCAATCTAGACCATTAAGTATTGTTTTTACAGCTTCATCTGTTGACCGTTGTTTGTCAGTATCTTCAATTCTTAAAAGAAAATTTCCACCAAAATGTTTTGCAAATAGCCAATTAAAAAGTGCAGTTCTTGCGCTTCCTATATGAAGCGAACCTGTAGGTGATGGAGCAAAACGTGTTGTGACGGTCATAAATTAATATTTAGGTAATAAATGTTACTATTCATTTTTATAAGAAATCAGTTAAGCCAACTCTTATTTTCTCCTAACAATGAGAAATTGGCTCCCCGGGCCGGATTCGAACCAGCGACCTTAGAGTTAACAGCTCTCTGCTCTACCACTGAGCTACCGAGGAACAGATTAAGGTGCAGTACAGATAAAACACCAACAACCGTCGAGTAGGTGCGGGTTTATAACAACCTGAAAGCCTTGCGCCAAGGAAATATTAAATAATGATAGCTATAAAAATATCCCTTTTGTTAATATGTTCTAGCGAGAAAGGCCAAATCTTATAGAAAAAAGCAATTTTGTGGAAATATTTATGATCATTATATTATTCTAAGGTCATATAAATGGAGGCCAGGACCGGATTCGAACCGGTGTTCACGGCTTTGCAGGCCGCTGCGTAACCACTCCGCCACCTGGCCATAATTAGTATAATATGACGTATAGGGGTCGCTCTAGCATCAGTCAATGAAGTAGGTCACCATTGCACTAATTAATTCCTCAACCTATAAAGTTATTTTTCCTACTCAAATACAAAGATTATTAAATGCAAGATTTCTCGATAACCCGACAAAATATGATTAATAGCCAATTAAAGCCTAATGGGGTTCTAAATCCTTTAGTATTGGATGCATTGTCAAAGGTACCAAAGGAAACCTTTGTTCCTGAGATATATAAGAATCTTGCTTATCTTGATGAAAGTTTAGAAATTAGTACTGGAAGATATCTGATGGAATCTATGGTTTTTGGAAAATTGATCCAAGAGATTAGATTTGATCCAGAAGATGTTGTTTTGGATATAGGTTGTGGCACAGGTTATTCAACTGCGGTATTTTCTAAACTTGTAGCAACTGTTGTTGGTCTTGAAGAGAATCAACATTTGCGTGATCAAGCTATTAAGAATCTTTTACATTTAAATGTAGATAACGTTGCAGTTATAGATGGATCACACAATCAAGGGGATTCCGAGAATGGCCCGTATAATGTTATATTCTTAGGTGGAGCTGTTGAATTTATTCCTAACATAATTAAAAATCAGCTAAACGATGGTGGCAGATTAGTTGCAGTTCTAAATAAAGAAAATGTAGGCCGTGGAATCATCGTTCAACGTAATAACGATACATTCACTCAACGTGATTTATTTGATGCCAATATTCCAATATTAGCAGGCTTTAGTTCTGATGTTGGATTTGTTTTTTGATTATTAAATTCATTTTATAAAGTATTATTTTATTCTTAATTTAATTATGTATGTTGAGAAAATAATATGAACGAAAAAATGAAAAATGATGAACTTACTATTGAGCAAATTCTTAGCTCAATACGATCAAGTATTTCTAACTCAGATTTATCAGGTGATGAAATTAATAACAATCTAGATGTAATTGAGCTTACGAATATTGTAGATGACGATGGTAATATTAAATTTTATGATAAAAAACAAGAAAGTACGGATTTAAGTGCCACTGATAGCAGTGCTCTTAATTTAATTTTAAAAAATTCATTATCCGTGTCAGCTTCAAATGATATTGAAAATCTTAAAATTGTTCTTAATGAGTTATTGAATCCTGTTATTGAGAGATGGCTTGAGGAGAATATAGAGAAAGTATACAAAAGACTTAAGGAGATTGATTCTTCAGGTAGTACGGATAAAAGTATAGACGAATCATAAATTTTAACTTTATTTTACCATTTCTAGAT
>CAZHAN010000083.1:0-5831 GCA_964530575.1 uncultured Rhizobiaceae bacterium
TATGGAGTTGATGTTTCAATACAATCAGCCACCAAGTATATTTGTGGTCATTCAGATGTCATGATGGGAACCATTTCTTCAAATGGCCACACATTTAACAAAATTAACAAAACATCCCAAATGTTGGGTCTATGTGCGAGCCCTAATGATTGTTTCCTCGCGTTGAGAGGGCTAAGAACCTTAGGCCCACGACTAGAGACTCATTCAAAAAATGCTTTTTCTATTGCAACATGGCTCACCCAAAGATCCGGGGTTAAAAGAGTATTGTACCCACCATTGGAAAATGATCCTGGACATAAAATCTGGAAACGCGATTATACTGGAGGTTCTGGTCTATTCGGTGTGATTTTTCAAAAAATCAATAACCAAAATGATTTTTTTAACATGATTAATAACTTAAATTACTTTTCTATAGGCTATTCATGGGGTGGATTTGAAAGTCTCATACTTCCTGTAATGCACCCGCCCCGTACCGCTTCTCCTTGGACAGAAGATGGTTATCTAGTTAGAATTCATGCAGGCCTTGAGAATGTAGATGACCTATTGCATGATTTAGATAAAGGACTTTCTAAAATTTATAACACTTAATTAAGTTACTCTATTTAATTTATCTAAGGATAAAATAATGAAATCTTCTTTCAATCCTGCTAAAAATTCTACTTTAATTGATATAATAAATTGGGATCAGAACAATCTAGTGCCAGCCATTGTTCAGCAATATAATACTGGAGAGGTATTAATGTTAGCTTGGATGAATAAAGAATCTATTTCAACGACGTTAAAAACTGGTAATGCACATTATTACTCTCGATCTCGCAATGAACAATGGTTTAAAGGGGAAACCTCTGGTAACACTCAAAAAATAATAAATATTTGCCTTGATTGTGATGGAGACACCATCCTCCTTCAAGTTGACCAGAAAGGTGTAGCTTGTCATACCGGAAATATGACTTGCTTCTTCCATGAAGTCGAAAATGGCCTTTTAACTAATTAATATTATCTTTATTCCTTTTATTATCAATCACTTAATCTTTCCCTTGACATCGTTATATATCTATATATATAACTAGTCGTTAGTTATGCTAGTATATAGCGTATAAATGAAGAATTTATGATAGTTAAAGCCGAGAAATTAGTCTTCTACTTTAAAACCCGATTGCTAAAACAGTTGATTTTCCCTCTCGTTATTTTAGCAGTCGGGTTATTTTCATTAAAAACATCAGCTAAAGATGATTTAATAATATTTGCTGCATCAAGCACAACAGATGCAATAAGTGAAATAATCTTAAAATTTAAAGAAAATAATCTTGATGTAAAAATAATAACATCGTTTGCATCATCTTCAGTGTTAGCAAGACAGATTGAAAATGGTGCAAATGCAAATATATTTATTTCAGCAAATAATGATTGGATGCAATATTTAATTGATAGAAACCTTATAAATAAAAACTATTCTGAATTTTTAGTTTCAAATAAACTAGTTTTAATAGTGAAAAAGGATTTAGAAAATTTACCAAATAATTTTAATGAGAATGAACTTTTAAAATTATTAAAAAACAACTATTTTGCAATTGGAGACCCGACACATGTCCCAGCAGGAATCTATGCAAAATCAGTCCTTACAGAATTAAATTTATGGGATAAAATTCAAAGTAACGTTGTGTTTAACGCAGACGTTAGATCTACATTAGTTATGGTAGAGAGAGGTGAAACTATAGCAGGAATAGTATATGCAACAGATGTATATTCAAACGATAAAGTTAAGGTTATAGAATTTATACCAAATGCTGTTCAACCTGATATATCATACCCTATCTCAATAATCATTAATGGCGATTCAGAGATAGCGTTAAAATTTTATAAATTTATTAAAAATAATATAGCTATGTCCATTTTTAAACAGTTTGGCTTTATCTCCTTAAAAACCGATTAATCATATGTTAAGTAATTTTGAAATTGAAGCACTAGAACTATCTATAAAAGTTGCTTTTTGGGCTGTTTTTTTTAGTCTTCCCTTTGGTATTTTATTTGGTTGGATTCTGGCACGATTTAATTTTCCTGGTAAGCTCATACTTGATGGCATAATCCATTTACCTCTTGTAGTACCACCAGTAGTTATTGGTTATTTACTTTTAATTTCACTTGGCAGGCAAGGGCCAATTGGGCTTTGGTTATATACTAATTTTGAAATAACCTTAATTTTTACATGGAAAGGTGCTGCTATAGCATCTGCATTAATGGGCTTTCCGTTGATGGTAAGAGCAATAAGATTATCAATTGAAGCTATTGATAATAAACTCGAAACAGCTGCACGAACCTTGGGAGCTAATTCTATTCAAGTTTTTTTTGGTATAACATTACCGTTAACTTTTCCAGGAGTAATCGCAGGAACAATGCTCTCATTTGCTCGAAGCTTAGGTGAATTTGGAGCTACAATTACTTTTGTCTCAAATATCCCAGGGCAAACACAAACACTTCCTCTTGCATTGTATAGTGTTATGCAAACATCTGGCGGAGAGACTGGTGCAGCAAGGCTTGCTATAATATCAATAATTCTAGCTTTTTTAGCATTATTCTTATCAGAGCTCATTGCTCGAAAAATTTCTAAAAATACAAATAGCGAATCAATCTAATGCTGACAGTTAATGTACAAAAAACCATCAATAATTCCATAATTGATGCTAATTTTAATGTAAATAAAGGTATTACTGCTTTATACGGGCCGTCTGGAGCTGGAAAAACAACTATTATCAATATGATTGCTGGCCTATTAAATCCCGATAACGGAAAAATAAAACTTTCTGAAAAAACTATTTTTAATTTCAAAAAAAATATTAATCTTAAGCCTGAACAAAGACGAATAGGTTATGTTTTTCAAGACCCTCGTCTTTTTCCGCATTTAAATGTAATAAAAAACTTAAAATATGGAATGAATTATGTTCCGAAAACACAACGAATTATAGAATTTGATTCTATTATTGATTTACTTGGTATCAAAAACCTTCTTGACAGAAAAATTATTAATTTATCTGGTGGTGAAAAACAGAGGATTTCTATTGGCCGGGCACTACTAACAAGCCCTAATTTATTATTAATGGATGAACCTTTGTCTAACTTAGATGATTCAAGAAGGCATGATATTCTTCCCTTCTTAAGTAATCTTTGCAAGAATCTAGATATTCCAATTATCTATGTAAGTCACAATATTCAAGAAATTCTTTATCTTGCAGAGACCTTAATTGTCATCGGTAATGGAAAAACGAGGGCGGTTGGTTCAGTTGAGGAAACTCTTAGCAGAAAAGATCTTCGTATTTGGACAGGTTCTCATGACGCAAGTACAGTATTTTTAGCTACAGTAAAAAATTCTCGTTCAAATGGATTGACCTGTTTATCTTTCAAGGGTGGACAAATAAATGTATCAAATGGACCTGAAATCGGAACAACCGTTAGAGTTAGAGTACAGGCGCTGAATGTTTCTATCTCCCTAACAAAACCTGAAAATATAAGTATTTTAAATATTTGTTACGGCACAATAACCTTTATAGAAGATGGCGAATATCAGGTAGATGTAGAAATTGATATTGGCATAAAACTATGGTCAAGAATAACAAAATATTCAGCTCTTAAACTTAATCTTAAAACTGGAATGAAAGTATACGCTCTAATAAAAGCTGTAGCAATCGAGGGAGAGAGGCATATTCCATTGATTGACAACTAATATTTGAAAATGCCAATAACCCATATTATGATTCACATTGAACAATTTAATATTCATTATTATAACTATGATTTTTAGGATTTTTTATTTTGTTAACTGTTCTAGTTTGGCTCTCATTCACTTCTTTTACTCTAGTTCTTTTAATCTATGGAAGAACTACTGTATTAAATAGAAAAATGAAAATTCTAGACTTAGACTGGAAATCTGCTTTGGTCATATCCATGATTCTTGCCTCTATTCCAACATTTATTTATGACCAATTTAAAAGTAGAGATGTTAGTATACCTCCATCTTTAAATGAAAAAATTATTGTACCAACATTAACTGAATAAAATAATAAAGATTAACTATTCTCCAATGTTATCTCTAATATTATTAGCTTTTTGAAGTTGAGTATTTGCTTCCTCAATATTTCCAGACTGTAACAATATATCAGCATATAATTCGAGTTCTTCAGCAAGAAGTATGCCTCCAGATTCAAACTGAGTCATTAAATTTTGAATAACCCGCTCCTCATATCTTAGTGCATCTGAATATCTATTGGACAATGAATACAATTTGTTTTAAGGTTCTAATTATTTCAATGTAAGAAGAAGTCACTTCAGAATCCCAAATTCTAAGAGAATTCAATAAAGCTGATTCAGCTTCTGGTAAGCGACCTAAAGACAGATAAGAAATACCTAAACTTGTAAGAATTGAACCCAAAGACCTATGAAATGACCCGAAGTTATTTGCCCGAATCAAAATAGCTCTTTCAAATTGAACTATTGCCTCTCGGTGTCTTTCTTGTGAAAATAATAAATTGCCTAATTCTACAACTGCTAGTGCTGTATAAGGGTGATTTACTCCTGCGACATCCTCGCGAACTGAAAGGGCTCTTCTGAGTAACGGTTCCGCCATTACCCACTCACCTCTTTCTGTATACAACCCTGCTAACCGACTCAACATCACAGCTAAAGCTGGATCTTTTACTCCATAATCTTTTTCTTGAAGTCGTATAGCCTCTAAATATAATTTTTCTGATTCACTATCCCTCTTTAGGCCTTCGTAAGCTAGAGCAAGATTTAAATATGAATTAATTAGTCTAGGTCCTCCCTCCTCAGAGGTGACAGCCAAAACAAGGGCAAGCTCAAATTTATCAGCAGCTTTCTGAAAATCTCCACGATTATAATTATCTACGCCCTCAATTGAAATATCCTGCCATTCAGTCGCTTGTTGTGCAAAGGCAACATTGAATGTATTTAGTAAAAAAAACAGATAGATACATAAAATAATAAGCCTAGACATTTTTATTACTTAAGTATTTTGTCATAAACAGTTACCATTCAAATTAAAGATTGATTTCTTCACGTAAAATTTCAACGGCCTCTAATATTAAATCTCTATTTATATTCAAATAAGTAACAGCACGCATCGTAAATTCACCAAGAGCTCCAATATAAAGGCCCCTATCAAGCAATCTTTCAGACAGATCATGTGCTGTGTATTTTGTTTCTGAAACATCAAAAAAAACTATATTAGTCTCACACCTATTAAACATTAATTTTATTCCAGGAATACTAGCAATAGAATTCGCAAATTCCCTTGCATTTTCATGGTCTTCGCTCAGTCTATTTATATTATTATCTAAAGCAAAAATACCAGCTGCAGCTAACATCCCCGCTTGTCTCATTGCTCCTCCCATCATCTGTTTGTATTTCCATGCCTTTTCAATAAAATCTGAATTACCTAGAAGAACAGCCCCAAATGGACAACCCAAACCTTTGGATAAATCAATCCAAATACTATCAAAATAACTTGCATATTCTTTTGCTGAGGTACCACTTTCAACAACCGCGTTCATCAAACGTGCCCCATCCAAGTGAGTTAGAATACCTGCATTATGAGCTATGTCACAGACATCTTTAATAGATGAAATTGGCCAAACCGCACCACCTCCAAAGCCAGTTGTATTTTCAACTGACAAAACCCTGCTAACTGGTGAATAACGTTCATTTGGTCTTATAGATTTTTTGACTTGTTCGGGAGAAAAAATTCCTCTTTTTGTAGCTATTGATCTAGTCTGTGCCATCGAAATAGCCGATGGTCCACCAGCTTCGGAATTAATTGGATG
>CAZHAN010000084.1:0-5757 GCA_964530575.1 uncultured Rhizobiaceae bacterium
TTATCTTGTAGGTTCTTACTTATGACCACCGCATTGTTATTTCCCGGTCAAGGCTCCCAAAAAATAAGGATGGGGAAGTCCTTAGCTGAGGCCTTTCCTGTTGCTCGAGAGGTGTTTGAAGAGATAGATGAAGCGTTAGGGGAGCACTTGTCCAAGTTATTTTTTGAGGGCTCAAAGGAGTTATTAACTCTTACATACAATGCTCAGCCATCTATATTTGCTGTAAGCATGGCTGTTATTTCTGTATTACGCTCAGAAGTCGACTTTGAACCAAAGAATAAGGTTAAATTTTTAGCCGGTCATAGCTTAGGGGAATATTCTGCACTTGCTACATCTGAATCTCTAAGCATTGCTCAAGGGGCTCAATTATTGAGATTACGGGGATTGGCTATGCAAAACTCCTCTAAACGCAATCCAGGAGCTATGACAGCTATATTGGGAGGAGATTATAATGCAATTGAAGTTATTACCAACACTTCTGCTGATATTACCGGTGACGTGTGTGTAATAGCTAATGATAATGCGCCCGGACAAATAGTTATAAGTGGTACAGTGCTAGCAGTTGAAAAAGCTGAAGAAATTGCAAAAAAAAATCCAGAAATTAAGAGGATAGTTAGGCTAGGGGTTTCTGGCGGTTTTCATTCACCGCTGATGTCATCAGCTTCGGAAGAGCTATCCAATGCTTTATTCAAGGTTGAATTGAGTCGCCCTAATCTACCATTAATAAGCAATGTGAATGCATCGCCTGTTAATGAGCCAAATAAAATAATCGAGTTATTGATTAAACAAATGACTGAAAGAGTTCGTTGGAGAGAATCGATAAATTACTTAACTGAAAATGGAATAGACGAAGTAATAGAAATAGGATCGGGAAAGGTTTTATCTGGACTTTCTAAGAGAATTAATCCAGAGCTAAAGGTGGGCTCGATCGAGACGCCTGAGGACATTGATGCTTTTCTAGCTTCGCATTAGGAGGGGTTATGTTTGATCTTACTGGAAAACGGGCACTTATAACGGGAGCCACTGGCGGAATTGGGGTTGCTATTGCTTCGGCACTTCATTCGCAAGGTGCAACTGTTGTTTTATCAGGAACTCGATCAGCTAATTTATCAGATTTATCAAATTCTCTAGGGGATGATGCTCATGCGATCACCTGTGATTTGAATGATTTCGCTTCTCAAGATGGCTTGGTGGATGGAGCTATTGAGAAGATGGGTGGTATTGATATTCTTATTAATAATGCCGGAATTAATAGAGATTCTCTTGCATTGAGAATGAAAGATGAAGATTGGCAGTCAGTTCTTGATATTAATTTGACCTCCGCTTTTAGACTTTCTCGAAGGTCAGTTCGTGAAATGGCAAAACAAAGGTGGGGAAGAGTGATATCAATTGCTTCAATAGTCGGCCAAACTGGAAATTCCGGACAAACTAATTATTCTGCTTCAAAGGCGGGTTTAGTTGGGATGACCAAGTCCCTTGCTCTTGAAATGTCAACACGGGGAGTAACTGCAAACTGTATTGCGCCTGGATTTATTGATACGGAGATGACTAGAAAATTATCTGATCAAGTCAGAAATCAGTTGATGAGTAGGATTGCCACTCAATCTTTTGGAACTCCTGAAGATGTTGCAGCTTGTGTAGTTTTCTTGGCTAGTGAGGAGGCTTCATACATTACGGGCCAGACACTTAATGTAAATGGCGGAATGGCAATGATCTAGATTTAGCAACTCAAGATTTCTTCTAGTAGCCTTCTCAAAAAAAATATGGTAGGCACCCCATAATGGCTATATAAATTTTAAAATTACAACATAGTTTATGAGGACTTAAAACATGGGTGATGTTGCAGAGCGTGTTAAAGGGATTGTTGTAGAACATCTTGGAGTTGATAAAGAAAAGGTCACTGAAAGCTCCAGCTTTATCAACGATCTTGGGGCTGATAGTTTGGATACCGTCGAGTTAGTGATGGCTTTTGAGGAGGAATTTGAAGTAGAAATTCCTGACGATGCAGCTGAAAAAATCTTAACGGTTAAAGATGCTATTGAATATGTTAACAGTAATTCCGCACTGACCTGATTGTTATTATTAATATCACATCAACCCTTAGCAAATGCGTTCATAATATGGACATTTTCGTATAGGTTATGAGACGAGCTGTAATCACAGGAATGGGATTGGTAACACCCCTAGGTACTGGACTGGGTACCAATTGGAGCAGGCTTCTTGAGATGAGGTCTGGGGCAAGAAAAATTGTTGAATTCGATACTGCTGATCTTCGATGTAAAATTGCCAGTTTTGTTCCTCGGGGTGAAGGAGAGTTTGATGCCAATGAATGGGTTTCTGCGTCAGATCAACGAAAAATGGATCCTTTTATTGTTTTTGCTATATCGGCAGCCCGCCAAGCAATCGAAGATTCTGGCTGGAAGCCAGATGATGAGGAATCTCAATGTCGAACAGGGGTAATGGTTGGCTCTGGTATAGGGGGACTTTCAACAATAGAATCGAGCTCGATAACGGTGCATGAAAGAGGGGCACGAAAGGTAAGTCCATTTTTTATTCCATCGGCATTAATTAATCTTGCTTCCGGTCATATAGCAATTCAGTATGGGTTCAAGGGTCCTAATCATTCGGTTGTAACTGCCTGTTCAACAGGTGCTCATGCAATTGGAGATTCTGCAAAATTAATTCAACGTAATGAAGCTGATGTAATGATTGCTGGCGGTTCCGAGGCAGCAATTTGTAGATTGGGGATGGCAGGATTTTCAGCATCACGAGCGCTTAGTACAAACTTTAATGAAGAGCCAACGCTTGCTTCTAGGCCTTGGGACAAGGATAGGGATGGTTTTGTTATGGGTGAGGGTGCAGGTATAGTAGTTATTGAAGAGTTTGAGCACGCTAAGAAGAGGAATGCTAAAATATATGCTGAGATACGAGGTTACGGACTTTCTGGCGATGCTCATCATATCACTGCTCCATCTCCAGAGGGCAACGGCGCGGTGAGGGCAATGACTGGGGCCTTAGCTGATGCAAAAATGAATGCAGAAGAAGTTGATTACATTAATGCACATGGAACCTCTACTCCTCTTGGGGATGAGATTGAGGTAATGGCAGTAAAGAAAGTCTTTGGTCATCATTCGGGTCATTTATCTATGTCCTCTACTAAGTCATCTATTGGCCATTTGTTAGGAGCAGCAGGGAGTGTAGAGGCGATATATTCTGTACTTGCTATGCAAGAAGGCGTTGTTCCTGCAACTCTAAATCTTCAGAATCCCTCTGAAGGCTGTGATATTGATTTAGTTCCACTTAAACCCAAAGAGAGAAATATTAGAGGAATACTATCTAATTCATTCGGCTTTGGGGGTACTAATGCATCGCTGGTAATGGCTCCGGCAGTCTAACTTTGACTCGGCAAACCGCCGTCAAACATGCCAGTAGGGCAATTACCATATTTATGGTTTGTAGTCTTATATTGGTTGGTTCAATAGTCTCATTTTTTTATACATCTGGCCCCTCTGAAGATGAGGTAATAATAATTATTTCTCGAGGTACTTCACTTAAAGAAGTGGGTAAAAACTTAGAGAAATCAGGTATAGTTGATGAGGCTCTGTTGTTTACTACTTGGATTTGGGCGATTGGCGCAGCAGAAAATTTGAAGGCAGGCGAATATTTTTTTGCCCCCAAAATTAGCACTGCGGATGTTGCTAAAAAGATTATTAATGGGGAAACCTTCAAGAGAAAGATTACTATAGCTGAGGGGCTTACATCCGTTCAGATAATTGACCTAATCATTGGTACTGAAGGGCTTGAGGGTGATGTTCCTGACAATATTAAAGAGGGCTCTTTACTCCCAGAAACATACCAGTATGAATGGGGGTATTCACGTAAAGAACTTATAAATAGGATGAAAATGGCTATGGAAGTTGCATTAGAAACTATCTGGAATCAACGATATGATGACCTTCCCTTTGATTCTGTTAATGACGCCTTAGTGTTAGCTTCAATCATTGAAAGAGAGACCGCTTTGCCTGAGGAGAGACCACACATTTCCGGTGTTTTTATAAATAGGCTTAGAATTGGAATGCGATTGCAGTCTGATCCTACTGTAGCATATGGTTTATCAAGAAGAGTCACTGATGCAGATCCTTTAACACGAGAAGAATTGGATGCAAGTCATCCATTTAATACATATAAACATAATGGGCTCCCCCCTGGACCAATCTCAAATCCTGGGATGGATTCCTTAATGGCCGCAGTAAATCCTATTGCAACCAGCAATCTATATTTTGTAGCTGATGGAAAAGGTGGTCATGTATTTTCATCAACTCTTGAACAACACAATATTAATGTATCTAAATATAGGGATCTTAGAAAAAATAATGAATAATCTTGCTAGTATGACAGGGTATTCTCACATAAAGGGTTCTGGCGAACTTGGAACATGGATTTGGGAAATAAAAACTGTAAATTCACGAGGGTTAGATGTTCGTTGTAGACTAGGGCATAGCTTAGATAGTTTAGAACCAGAAATACGTAGGAGAATCTCTGATAAAATTCATCGAGCTTCAGTCACGGTATCACTTAGATTTTCGTCTAATCCATCTTTACAGAAAGTCATTGTTAATAGGGATTTGGTTCAGCAAATTTTAGATGCTACTTCGAACATAGCTGGAAATATCGGTTCCAGACCTTCCCTGGATGCAATATTTACTGTCCCAGGGATTGTTTCAATTTTAAATGTTGAGGATGAATCTAAAAATCAAGATTTAATGCACAAAGATCTTTTGAAAAGCTTTGATAAGGCGCTTGATAAACTAAGAAAGTCTCAGTTAGATGAGGGTAATAAAATTTTTAGTATTTGTTCTGGTTATTTAGATAAAATTGAATCAATTAACAATAATCTTTCTAATGCTGCATATAATAATCCAATCAACATACGTGATCGTTTAATTCAAAAATTAGCTGAAGTGATTGATACTGTAAGTGTTTCTGAGGATAGATTAGCTCAGGAAGTAGCTTTGTTAGCAATAAAATCTGATATTAGAGAGGAAATAGATAGAATTGGTATACACTTAGTAGCTTCACGTAAGCTATTATTAGAGGGCGGAGGCATAGGAAGAAAGTTAGACTTTTTGTCACAAGAATTTTCTCGTGAGGCTAATACCATATGTTCTAAATCAACTAATTCAGAAATAAGTGGGTTTGGGTTGGATTTAAAAAGTTTAATAGAACGTTTTCGAGAACAAATTCAGAATTTGGAGTAGGTTTATTATGGGCCTAACTAGAAGGGGAATTATGTTAGTTCTTTCATCACCCTCCGGGGCGGGGAAGACGACAGTTTGCAGAAGATTATTAGCTGAAGAGGTTAATATATCCTTATCGATTTCAGTTACTACACGACCTCCACGTATTGATGAAAAAAACGGTATTGATTATTGGTTTGTCAATGATAATGAATTTAACATGATGGTTAATAGAAATGAATTTATTGAGCATGCATTAGTTTTTGGCCATTCTTACGGGACACCTAAAAAGATGATTGAAGAATCGCTTGAGGATGGTCAAGATATTTTATTTGATATTGACTGGCAAGGAACTCAGCAACTAGGCTTGCATGCACGAGATGATCTAGCCAGCGTATTTTTATTGCCTCCGACTATGGAGGAGCTAAAAGCAAGACTTAGTAAGAGAGCTCAAGACTCTAATCAGGTAGTAGAGGGTAGAATGATGGAGGCTTCTTCAGAGTTAAGTCATTGGGCTGAA
>CAZHAN010000085.1:0-5751 GCA_964530575.1 uncultured Rhizobiaceae bacterium
ATTTGGGAGAGTCAGGGTAAATAAGAATGAGTCGCGTCCAATAGATTTAGATCTCCTAGATTTTGATGGTCAAATTAGGGTAAATTTTAAAGAAAAATTAACTCTTCCTCATCCTAGAATGCATTTGAGGTCTTTTGTCCTGCAGCCCTTAGCAAGGATTGCTCCAGAATGGAAGCATCCAATCCTGGGACTTAGTGCTAAGGAACTATATGCTGAATTGCCAAGGGATTCTTGGGCAAAACAAATTATTTAGACCTTAATTAAGCCTTCTTCTTGCCTCATTGACCGTAAGTGAATATGTAAGAGTATAATTTAAGTATCTTAAATAATGGAGATGTCCTGAAATGGCCCGAGTAACAGTAGAAGATTGCGTTGTCCAGGTACCAAATCGATTTGAGCTAGTTATGCTAGCTGCTAGACGTGCCCGTTCCGTTTCAGCAGGTGAGCCTTTAACTGTTGAGCGTGATAACGATAAAAATCCGATAGTTGCCTTGCGTGAAATTGCTGAAGAGAAAATTGATCTAGAAGACCTACGGTATGAGCTGATTCGAGGCTTACAAAAGCATGTAGAGGTCGATGAGCCAGAAGATGATGATATGGCAGCCTTAATGGAAGGCAAAGATGGCGATGAATGGAGTGAGGACATAACTAAAGATGCAGAGGAATCTGAAGGGATAGAAATCCTTTAAGGGGTGAACTAGTGTTCCAAAAGATTGCAGGTGAACCAACTAGGCTAAATTCTCTTTATTGTTTTAGAAATTATATTTTCCTAGCAATAAGAAAAGTTTATTTTTTTGGATGATTGGTCAGGCCGAATTAATTAAACTTATTCGCGTTTATGACCCTAGCGCAGATAGTGATCTTCTATCCCGGGCATATACTTTTTCGATGAAAGCCCATGAATCCCAACTTAGATATTCTGGTGACCCGTATTTTACTCACCCTGCAGAAGTTGCAAAAATCCTGACAACAATGAAGCTTGATGTTGCAACCGTAGCAACTGCATTATTGCACGATACAGTTGAGGATACGTTGGCAACAATAAATCAGATTGAAGAAAATTTTGGAGCTGAGATAGCACGCCTTGTTGATGGCGTTACTAAATTATCTCTTTTAGAGTTAACAAAAACAAATGATCGAAGTAGGCAAGCTGAAAATTTTAGAAAAATGTTTTTAGCTATGTCTGATGATATACGAATTCTCTTGGTTAAACTTGCAGATAGACTTCATAATATGCAAACACTGAAGCATTTGAACGATCCAGAAAAACGCCATCGAATAGCATCAGAAACTATGGATATTTTTGCGCCGTTAGCCGAAAGATTTGGCATGCAAGATATGAAGGAATCTCTTGAAGATTTAGCTTTTTCTGAAATTAACCCTGATGCTCGTGACAGTGTGATTGCTCGTCTAAATTATCTTCGAGATAATTCAGGAGATTTAGTTGAAAGAATTTCAACTGAAATTAAACTTACCTTATCTGAAGCAGGGATAGATGCAACTGTAATGGGACGTGAAAAACAGCCGTGGTCAATTTGGAAAAAAATGGAAAGAGACAGCATCTCATTTGAACAGCTTTCAGATATTGTAGGATTTAGAATAATAGTTGCGAATAGCAATGATTGCTACTCAGCTCTCGGAATTATACACGAAAAATTCCAGATGGTTCCTAGGCAATTCAAGGATTATATATCTACTCCAAAACGGAATGGATATAGATCCATTCACACTACTGTTATAGGGCCAGAAGGTATACGTATCGAAGTTCAGATCCGTGGTAATGAAATGCACAATCAGGCTGAATTAGGAGTTGCTGCTCATTGGTTATATAAACAACAAGCTGATGGTGTTGATCCTTCAAAATATCTTTGGGTTAGAGAAATTTTAGACGACCTTGATGCTTCAGGAAATCCTGAGGAGTTTCTTGAAAATACCAAGCTAGAGATGTTTCAAGAGCAAGTTTTCTGTTTTTCACCTGCAGGAGAAGTAATTTCATTACCTAGGGGGGCTAGCCCGGTTGATTTTGCATATGCTGTACATACAGACATAGGCGATACTTGTGTAGGTGCTAAAATTAATGGCCGACTAGTTCCTTTGCGTTCAAGGTTGAGAAATGGTGATCAAGTTGAAATTGTTCGTTCGCAAAATAAATCCCCATCACCATCTTGGGAGAGTTTTGTTGCCACCGGAAAGGCGCGCTATGCAATTCGTAAGTTTTGCGCAATGAAAGAGAAGACCGAGTATGCTGAACTAGGTAAAAAGATGATTTACAAGCAATTTAATGAATTAAATCATGAACTTAATGATGAAGATCTACTGCATGTTCTACCACGGCTTAATCTTGAAAGTTTGCAGGATTTATTTATTTCTGTTGGTGAAGGGAGCATTCCAGCGCAAGAAGTGTTAGAAATTACACTTCCTGGGAAAAAGAAAAGTTCAAGAAGTGGCTGGAGATTTCTTAGACGTAAAAAAAACATTCCATCAGGCGATTTTTCGGTCCCGATACGTGGCCTAATACCCGGAGTTGCAGTTCACTTTGCTTCATGTTGTCATCCCCTTCCTGGAGATAAAATTGTTGGTATTGTTTCAGAAGGAAAAGGGGTGACAATACACACTATTGATTGTGATTCTCTTCATTCCTATTCAGAAAGCCCAGAACGTTGGTTAGATGTATCTTGGGATACAGAAATTAATTCTAAAGATTTCCACGTTGCTCGAATTTTTTCTTCTCTTGCAAATACTCCTGGTAGTTTGTCTGCTCTTACTGGGGTTATAGCTCGCAACGATGGTAATATCTCTAATCTTAAATTCACAGACCGTAACCCAGATTTTTTTGAACTACAGGTTGATATAGAGGTACGTGATACTAAGCACTTAAATAATATCATTGCCGCTTTGAGACTTGATCCTGCTATAGCTTCAGTAGACAGAATGAAGGCCTAGATTAGGATGAAACAGAAACTTCGTTTGGGTGTTAATATCGATCATGTTGCAACCCTTAGAAATGCTAGAGGTGGTATTATTCCTGACCCAGTTCAGGCTGCCATTGTAGTTGCTAAGGCTGGTGCCGATGGGATAACTGCTCATTTAAGGGAAGATAGACGACATATTACTGATAGCGATATTCGGCGTATATCGATTGAAAGTGGAATTCCTCTTAATTTAGAAATGGCTGTTACAGAAGAAATGGTTGATGTTGCAATAAATACTAAGCCTGCTCATGTTTGCATTGTCCCCGAAAGAAGGGAAGAACTGACAACAGAGGGAGGGCTTGATGCAATTGGGATTCTTAAAGTACCCCATATTAGTAATAGAATTCAAAGGATGATTAGTTCAGGAATCGAAGTTTCATTATTTCTTGATCCAAAAGTAGAACAAATTAACGCTGCAAATAAGTTAGGCGCAACTGCTGTTGAATTACATACAGGTGAGTATTGCAATGCATCCTTGAAGGATCAAGAGTATGAATTAAGTAGATTACAAAAATCTGCTACATTTATTATTTCATTAGGAATGGATTGTCATGCAGGACATGGATTAACATTAGATAATGTTACGCCAGTTGCAAAAATTCCTGAAATCATTGAATTAAATATTGGTCATTCAATTATTTCAGAAGCAGTTTTTGGCGGTTTAGAATCAGCAGTAAAGAAGATGCGATCTGTTATGGATAAAGCTCGTGAGTTGGGTGATTAATTGATTTATGGTTATTGGCATTGGAAGTGATTTAGTTGATATCCGTAGGATTGAAAAAACCTTTTTACGTTTTGGTGATAAATTTATTCATCGTATTTTTTCAGAACATGAAAGAGAAAGGTCAAATAAAAAGTTTGATAAATTTAGTTCATATGCTAAGCGCTTTGCAGCTAAAGAAGCTTGTTCTAAGGCGTTAGGAACAGGATTTAGTGAAGGTGTTTATTGGCGTGATATGTGTGTAGTTAATTTGGATAATGGACGCCCTACAATGGTATTGACTGGTGGCGCTCTTGAACAATTAAAAAAGATAACTCCACCTAAAACGGTACCAACAATTAATATTTCTTTAACCGATGAGTCTCCAATGGCTCATGCAGTAGTTATAATTACTTCTGAGCCAATAGACGGTAAATAATTGGATTTATAATGTCTAAGAACAAAACTAATACTAGTTATAGAGAGTTATTTAAGACTATTCTTTATGCTCTTTTGATTGCATTTGGAATTCGTACATTTGCTTACGAACCTTTTAGTGTTCCATCTACTTCAATGGTTCCTACTTTATTAGTTGGCGATTATTTTTTTGTTTCAAAGTATAGCTATGGATATTCAAAGTATTCCTTCCCGCTTGTTATGCCTCTTTTTTCAGGTAGAATTTTAAATCGCCCTCCCCAAAGAGGAGATGTTGCTGTTTTCAAGGTCCCTACAGACAATAAAACAGATTATGTGAAACGTATTGTGGGGATACCTGGAGATCGTGTTCAAATGATAGAGGGCAAACTTCATATAAATGGTAATTCAATAATAAGAGAGATTGTTAAACCAAGTGAATTAATTGACTTGAATGATGCAGGTTTTATTTATCGTGAAACAATGCCAAATGGAAAATCCTACCTAATTAGAGATCTTGGTTTATCATTTCAGGATAATACTAAAGAATATTTAATTGGTCCTGGTCATTATTTTATGATGGGTGACAACCGTGACAATTCAAGAGATAGTCGAATGGAGGCGGGTGGTTTTGGTCAGGTCCCTGAGGAAAATTTAGTTGGTAGGGCAGATATGATTTTTTTCTCAGCTAACGGGAATGCTCGTATATGGGAGATTTGGAATTGGCCCTTTGGGGTCCGATTTGACCGTTTAGGTGATTCACTTCGTTTGGATTTATTTAACAAAAATGAAGAAAACTAATTTATTGCTTTGAAAAATCATGAACAAAAAATTTGATAAATTAAACACATTTGATGAAGAAAAGTATGGTCATTTATTGTCTAAGCTTCAGCAGCGAATAAACTATAGTTTTGTTAATACCAATTTGCTTAAAGAAGCATTAACTCACCCTAGTGTACTACCTAGCACTTCAGCCGAATTTATGATTGATTTCAATCGTTTGGAATTTCTCGGAGACCGTGTTTTAGGGATGATTATTTCAGAATATCTTTTAAATAAATATGCCAGTGAAGAGGTGGGAAATATAGCCCTTAGATATAACGCTTTAGTAAAGAGTGGCACATGTTCAGAAGTAGCACTTAATCTTGAGGTAGGTTCTTGTTTGCGTATGGGAAAGTCTGAACAACTGTCTGGTGGAGAAAATAAACCTGGAATTTTGGCTGATGCATGTGAGGCATTAATTGGCTCTATCTATGTTGATGGAGGGATCGATAGTGCTCGTAAATTTATTCTCACGCATTGGAATAAATTTTTTAACGAACAAATAATAGCTACAAAAGATGCAAAATCTACATTACAAGAGTGGGCCCACAAAATGATGTTTTCTTCTCCAGAATACAGAGAAATTAGTGAGCATGATTTAAAGAGTTCCTTCGTTGTGGAGGTTCTTGTTCAGGGCTATGGAAGTGCTACTGGGGATGGGTCTACAAAGAGAGCTGCTGAACAACAAGCAGCTGCTTCACTTCTTAAGCAAGGAGGCGGGTCCTGAGTAAAATATCTAAAACAAAGAAAATTTCTCAATGTGGTACGGTTGCACTTTTGGGCGCCCCAAATTCTGGAAAATCTACATTACTTAATTGTTTAGTTGGCTCTAAGGTTTCGATT
>CAZHAN010000086.1:0-5721 GCA_964530575.1 uncultured Rhizobiaceae bacterium
AACAGGGCTTTCTTTAATTGCATTGAATTCTGCTTTTTTTGCGGGAGTAGGAGTATTGATGTTTTCTGTTACTAATATTATTTGGGTTGCCTCTTTTTCACTTGTTATAGTCGGCTTTTGTGTAGCTTCACTTGGAATATCTACCCAAATATTAATTCAATCAGGAGTCGAAGATAATATGAGAGGGAGGGTTCTGAGCATTTGGGGACTGCTTCTACGTGGCCTTCCAGCTATTGGAGCTTTGGCAATGGGATGGACTTCAGATTTTGTTGGATTAAGAGCACCAGTTATTATTTCCATAATATTGTACCTTTTGTTAGTAATTTTACTAATGAGGAGGAGAAATCTTATTGCTTCACTTGAATAAACTTTAAGGAATATTTCTTATATTATTTATCAATTTACTTTGTTTATAAAATTAATAGAAATAGTAATTGACGTTCATACAATGAACATTGTAGTGTTCATTATACGAACGCTGTAAATTAGATAAAGTTTGTTTAAATCTTCATGTGAAAATTATAGGTTTAATGTGCCAAAGAATGATCGACTAAACGGAGAGCCAAATATTACTTTAGGCCTTCTAGATGCTATAGGTGAGAATAGCCAAGTATCTCAAAGAAAACTATCAAGTGAACTTGGTATAGCATTAGGGCTTACCAATTCTTACTTGAAAAGATGTGTTCGAAAGGGTTGGGTAAAAGTTAAAACTATTCCAGCTAATCGATACGCATATTTCTTAACTCCAAAGGGATTTACAGAAAAGAGTCGTTTAACTGCAGGGTATCTTTCTCGTTCTCTAAGTTTTTATCGGCAAGCAAAAAATCAGTGTGATGAACTTCTTGGACAGTGCAATCAAAATGGTTGGGAGAATATAGCTTTATTTGGAGCTGGTGATCTTGCAGAGATTGCTCTTGTTTGTGCTATGAGAAAACCAATAAATATCATTGGCATTATTCAGCCAGAACACAATGAAGAACATTTTCTTGGTTTTCCAATTTTTTCGTCAGTAGCTGAGATTGGCTCCGTGGATGGAATCTTATTTACTGAATATGTGCAGCCACAGTCTTTATTTGAATCATTAATATTTGATTTTGATGTTGAGAAAATTCTGATACCAGATTTACTTAAAATTACCCGTAAATCTGACGCAACACACACTAAGAGCAAGTTATGATTTCTTGGTATTGTGCTAGAACAAAGCCAAGAGCTGAATATTGGGCTCGTACTAATTTATGGGAACGAGGGTTGGAAGTTTACTTACCTCAATACCTTAAGTTGCGCAGGCACGCCCGCCAAGAAAATTGGCAGCCAACCCCTCTTTTCCCTAGTTATTTGTTTGTCCGATCCGATTTATCAATTTTTGGCTCTCGAGGTATTTTATTTTCTCCAGGGGTCCACTCTATGGTTAGTTTTGGGAGTAAACCTACAGTTGTTCCTAAAGGAGTAATTTCTGAACTTCAATCTTATGAAAATGATAAGGGCATGATAGATATTGATTTTGGTCTCGGGCCATCATCAAGATTTAAGGAGGGAGATAAAGTACGAATTAAAACAGGACCATTCTTAGGACAAGTTGGCATTCTTCAGTGTGTTGAGGATAAGCAAAGGGTAATGATCCTTCTTAGTTTTTTAGGGCGTACGGTTAAATCTTGTGTTTCTGCTAATTTAGTCACTAAAGAAGTCTAGTAAATAAAATAAAAATATAGTTCTAAATGAAATTAGAATACATAATATCAAAATTTTAGGTTACGGAATATTTTATGCGGATACTAATTTTAGGCGGTGACGGATATCTTGGCTGGCCAACCGCTATGCACTTTTCCTCTGAAGGGCACGAGGTAACGGTAGCTGATAATTTTGCAAAACGTAAGTGGGAATTAGAACAGGGTATCTCACCACTCTTACCAGTTTCAACTCTTCAAGAGCGTGTTTCTACTTGGAAAGAAGTGACAAATAAAACTATAAAAATGAAAGTTGGAGATTTGACTAACGCTAGGTTCACTTATGGATTGTTGGAAAAAGTTAAACCAGATGCAATCGTCCATTATGGTGAGCAACCATCAGCTCCATACTCAATGCAAAGCCGAACTACTGCAGTAGATACTCAGGTTAATAATGTTGTTGGAACTTTGAATATTTTATTTGCAATGCAAAATGCATGTCCTGAAGCTCATTTGGTTAAGTTAGGAACGATGGGTGAGTATGGAACACCAAACATTGATATTGAGGAAGGTTATCTTAGGGTTACCCACAACGGCAGGACTGATACAGTACTTTATCCAAAAAAGCCTGCTAGTTTTTATCATTTATCTAAAGTGCATGATTCTCATAACATCGCTTTTGCATGCAGGATATGGGGTGTAAGGGCTACAGATTTAAATCAAGGGGTTGTTTACGGGATTAATCCTCCACAAACGCAACTTGATTCTACATTTAGAACTTCATTTCACTACGATCATGTTTTTGGTACAGTTATTAATCGTTTTTTAGTTCAGGCTAGCATTGGTGAATCGCTAACGGTCTATGGAAAGGGAGGGCAGACAAGAGGTTTTCTTGATATCCGAGACACTGTTCAATGTGTAGATTTAGCAGTAAATAATCCTGCTGAAGAAGGCGAGTTTAGGGTATTTAATCAATTCACTGAACAATATAATGTTCTTGAGTTAGCTGAGAGAGTCATGGCTGCAGGTAAAAGGGCTAACTTAAATGTAAATATCTCACATTTAGAAAATCCAAGATTTGAAGCAGAGGAGCATTATTATAATGCTACCCACTCAAAGTTAACAGACCTTGGGCTTAAGCCTCATTTACTAACGGATGATTTATTAGATTCCATGTTGGCTGATGTCCTTTCTAATATTGAAAATGTAAATCGGAAAAATATTTTACCTACAATTAAGTGGAAGGGAGGATCCGCGTAGGCTTTAATTTACTTGAGTTGGTATGGCTGGGTGACTTTCACCTGGTGTGCGGTAGCGTGGATATTATTTCACTTTAATAAGATGTGGTAGATCAATTAATTTTGATGATAGTAAAGCTTCGCCAGTATTAAAGTCAGTGTATCCATCACAATCAAATCCATATATTTCAGGTATTTCTAAACCCAAGGATGGTTCAGCAAATAAATTTTGTTGTTCAATGATCTTTAGGGTTCGAAAAACTAGAACATTGCCAAATAAATATAATGATTTTTTTGTTTGTTTATTGTAACTGCTTGCCCTTTCTTCTGGGAATTGAAATTTAATTAGCCCATCTTTAATCAACCTTTGATTGTAAGCATGATGGTTATGTGGACATTCGATAATTGTTTGAACCGAACCTGCATTCTTATTTTTAAGAAGCATCGAAAAACACTCATCAATTTGTTCAGGGAGTATAAAAGGAGAAGTTGGTTGTAAAAGTGCTACAAATTCAGCCACTGCCCCTTCTTTAATATATATATCGTTTATAAGGTATTGGATAACATCAAAAATATGAGTCTCATCCTTTGATAAACTTGACGGACGAGTATGTATCTCAATTTTTAATTTCTTACATCTCTGCATAATTTCATGATAATCAGTACTGCATATTGTTCTACTAATAGAATTTGATGAATGAGCGGCTGATACACAATAATCGATTAAGGGAATTCCATTAAGCTTATTAATATTTTTTTTAGGGACACTCTTTGATCCCCCTCGGGCTGGAATAATCCCCCAGCAAATACCCTTTAAAGTTTTAATATTATTTACCATCAAAAAATTCAATAACCTTATCAATTACTCTTAGTTGTGTTTCTTTCCACGCATCTTCTGTAGATCCTCCGATGTGAGGAGTAAGTAATAAATTGTTATTTGATTTGGCATATTTGACTAAATTATTATCTTGTGGGCGGAAATTAGGACTGAATTCACCTGAAAGAACGTCAAGAGCTGCTCCGGCTAATTTTCCATTTTTTAATGCATTGAGTAATGCACTTTCATCAATAATTTCTCCTCTTGATGTATTTATAATTATCGAGTTATCTCGGAAGGAATTAAAGACGCCTTCATCTATTAGACTAATTGTTTTTTCATTAGAAGGAATATGTAAGCTGACAATATCAGAAACCTTTACCAAAGAAAGCACTGAATCAAATCTATTAAAGTTAGGGTATTTTTCATTATTGAAAGGGTCAAAATAATTTACATTCATTTTAAATGCTGTTGCATAGGTAGCCATCATAGATCCAAGTCGCCCAAGTCCAATAATTCCTATAGAAAGTCTGGATAACATTGAAGGCGAACCAAAATTAAATCTGTTCCATTCATTATTAAGCACAGAGTTAAATGACCAAGGTATTTTACGGAGTAAGCAAAGGATTAATCCAAATGCATGCTCAGCTGTCGAAGTTATGTTACTCAAAAATTCTTGTTCGTTTGCAAGTGAAAAAACCTCAATTTTTCTATTCTTAGCAGCATTTATGTCAATATGTGATGTGCCGGTTGTATTGCTTATAATTGCTTTGAGGTGTGGTGATTTATCCATTCGAAATTTGTCGAAATAAATATGTAAAGGCGCACAAGATACTTCTATATTATAAAGAATCTTATCTATGTCGGTATTAAATTCCTCAACTTCGATTACATTAAAATATCTTGAGAGTTTAGATATGTTTTGTGAATCAAAATTGAGTGGTGTGTAGTAAAGTAAGTTAGGTTTTTTCATTAATACGTCATTCTTTTATTAAGCAGAAAATCATCACAGCTAATACTAGCAAGAATTTTAGTAATTTTTTTATAAGATTTCCCATTACCATAGGGTGGTCGAACATTATTCAAATTTTTTCTAAAGGATTTATCGTTCATTGCTTTAAGTATAGCATTTGATATTTTGATATTATCATAATCAACATCAATTACATTTCCTGCTCTTTCTCTGCCTAGCTGCCTATTTCCAATATTAACTGCTGGTAAGTTAAAGTATGGTGCTTCAATTATCCCTGCAGAAGAATTTCCAACTAAGCAAGAAGCGAGTTTTTGGAGTCCCATAAAATCTTGTGCAGGAATATTTTTAAAAATAGAGCAATTTTTTGTTCCTTCAAGTTTTTCTAATTCTCCAATTATTCCTTCGTAGCCTTGATCAGAGCAAGGGTAAACAAACAATGCTTTGATTCCTAATTTAGTCACAGCAATTATAGTTTCTTTCATTTGTGAAGAAGAATGTTGAGGTTCTGTAGAATCTGAATGTTGTAGTACGAGAATAAATGGATGATTTTGATTTAATTTGTATCGTTCTCTGAGTTCTTTTTCTGGGGTTATTGCGTTAAGAAAAAATTGATCGATATGAGTATCTCCAACTATATGTATACGCCATGGATCTTCGCCCATTTTTCTTATTCGATTTGCTGACGCCTTAGTCGAAGCTAAGTGTATATGTGCAAGCTTTGTGATAGCATGGCGAACTGGCTCATCGAGGCTTCCAGAAAGATCTCCTCCTTGAATATGAGCTATAGGAATTCGCATATTGTGAGCAGCAATGCATGCAGCAAATACTTCTCCACGGTCACCGATGACTAACAATATATCTGGTTTTAATTGTGAAAGTGTATTGGTTGCTTCAATAAGGCATTTGCCGATTGCTTTTGCACGATCCTCGTTTGAATCGCCTTTTTGTTCCATATCAATTGAATCTGAGATGGGAAAGCTATCCTCAACCTCTGTTATGGTTTTACCAAATTTATTATATAAATGTTTA
>CAZHAN010000087.1:0-5710 GCA_964530575.1 uncultured Rhizobiaceae bacterium
GGCGTGAAAGCTCTAAAGCTACGTGTTTTCCAATGCCTTGACTTGCACCCGTAATCCAAGCGATTCCTTTCATTAGTCTGCCCTTTTGTTCAGATAGCTTAGGATTTAACAAATGCAATGGTTATTTGGCCAATCTCTACTCCAAATTTGCTTACCCTTGCCCGGTTTAATAAGACGCCCCCAGGCTGTAAAAACATCCAATCATTAAATTTAACTTTTATTTTAGAATTTTCGCCAATAGCAAGATCAAGAATATATTGCCAGTTTAACGCATTTCCAGAAGCTACTCCATGTGCTAGGCCTATAACATCATCCGCCTCTCCAACATAATGACCCTCATCAGTCTTTTTTATTCTCCATTGACGTGTACTTTTTTCACCATCACTGAAAACAAAGCTTTCATCTAGTATGAGAGTATTTCCATCCATTGTTCCCTCAATATCAACGAAAAATTGACGACGAATATTACCAAAACGATCCTCAAATATTCCCCAGGCTCTCGACTGTCCAAGAAAGTATTCTTCAAGAACTAATTTTGGGTCGTTACTTGCAAAATCACTCGGTTTCATTGATGTACATCCACTGACGGTTAAAATGATAATAAAACCAATAATATACTTTAAATTTATATTCATACCTATATCAAATCTTTAAAGAATATCATTATTAGATATTATTTCTAATTTTTGATAAATATTCATAGGTTAAAGGGTTTTTAGCTATAATCCAAATTGACACTATCTTAAATACGACAGGCGATACCCCGTAGATCAGTGATAATGGATTAGCTGAATAATATTCTTTATCAGTTAATTCAAAACCTATAATTTCTAATGATAAAAATGCGATTAGAACTGATAAGGCAAATGCTATCTTTGTGATTGCACTCCAAATTGCAAACATAATAACTGTATTATCATTTCCATTTTTAATTATTCCATACTCAGCTACATCAGCTTGCATAGATGGAGGTATTGCTAAATCGGCACCCAAAGTAAGACCAGTTAAAATTGTTATAATAAGAAAATAAATGAAATCTCCTTGCCCTAGAAATGGAACGAACGAAAATCCTATAACAGCAATAATCATTGCAAAACACCATGTTTGGTGTTTTCCTAAATTTTTGCTTAACCATATCCAAACAGGTATGCCAATAATACCAGAGAAAAAATAAGCAAAAGATAGAATCCCCCTCTCCAGAGCATCTGCACCCAAAATATATTTCATAAACAATATAAATAAAACAGCAGGTATACCATTTGCTAGACTATTAAAGAACCATCCTAAAAGTAATAGACGAAACGGTTTGTTTTTTTTTAGCTGTGAAAGAATTTCTAAGTTACTAATTTTTATATTAGTACTTTTTTGAATTGGTTCATCAACCATAATTAGTAAAATTGCGAAGAGTATTATTCCAATGATAATGACTATCCAACCTACAAAACTAATTGCAGCTTTTTCAGTATATCCTAATGAAATAGCTAAAGCAGGAAGTGAGCCAGCAAACACAATGCCAGCCAACATAAACCCCTCACGAATTGAAGTTACTTTTGTTCTACCAAAATAACTCTTCGAAAGTGAAGATCCCCATGCTAGATAAGGGATATTTATTAATGTCCAACCTAAATACAAAATGATAGAGCAGGTAATTAAATATACAAAAGTTGCATCTAAGGGTGGGTTTAAAAGAAGAACAACTCCAATAGCTGCAATTATTCCTCCACAAAATATTAAGGGTTTCCAACGACCCCAAGGGGTAGAGATTTTTTGTGCAAAAATACCAATCAATGGATCGGAAATAATATCAAAAAAACGAGCTATAAATAAGCTAATTCCGGTAACAGATAAACCTAAGCCTATATCATCAGCATAAATAGCAGGCAGATAAACAAGTAGCGGTATTGTTGGAATGCCCAAGGCAAATGCTGGAGCTCCATACCAGATATTACGAAAGTTGAACTCCCATAATTTAGTCATAAATTTAATGATTTACTTTATTTTTCTAAGACTGAATTGCCCGATATCCAAAGAGCTCCTAAATCCAGCTGAACAGAATGATAAATAATAATTCCATAAACGTTTAAATTTATCATCAAAACCTAACTGTGATATTTCAATCCAATTTCGATTAAACGATTCTTGCCATTTATCAAGGGTCAAGGAATAAGACTCAGCAAATGAAAAATTTTCAATAAGAGAAAGTCCAGCCGCTTGAGAATGTTGCACAATTTTTCCTGGCGAAAGAAGCATCCCTCCTGGAAATATAAAATGTTGAATAAAATCAACATTGCTTCTGTAGTCCTCAAATTCATCATCGGGAACAGTGATTGCTTGGAGCATGGCTGTTCCTTCAGGTCGTAGAAGTTTAGATAAAGTGCTAAAATAAACAGGCCAATAAGGCTCACCAACAGCCTCAATCATCTCTATTGAAACAATCCGATCATAACTTCCAGTAATGTCCCTGTAATCACAAAGTTCAATACTTACTTGAGATTCAAGACCAGAATCTTTAATTCTTTTCTTAGAATAATCAAACTGTTCCTTTGAAATAGTAACTGCTGTTACTTTTGCATTTGTTGATTTTGCTAAAAATTCAGCGAACCCTCCCCAACCACAGCCAATTTCAAGAACTCTATGATGAGATTGAATATTTAATTCTGAAACGATTCTGCGATACTTGTTAAATTGTGCATTTTCAACCGTCTCATCATTTTGATCAATAAACAAACCCGATGAATATGTCATAGTTGGGTCAAGCCATTTGGAAAAAAAATCATTTCCAAGGTCATAATGTTCTGAAATATTTTTTTGACTACCTTGTTTAGTATTTTCTCTACGTAAATGTAAAACTTTATAAATAACTCTGGAAATAAAATTCCCAGTTAGCTTCACATCAAAAGAGTTTATATTAACTGCTCCAAAATCAAATAAATCAGACAAGGATTCTGTGATCCATTCTCCTTCAATATAGCCTTTTGCCAAGCCAATATAACCATCATTCGTTAACCGAAGTATTGCTCGAGGAGTTAGGATTGAAATTTTTACATTAGGACCTTTATTAAGTCCATTAAATGTATATTTATTTCCATTTGGAATTACATAAGTAATTTGACCATATTCAATATTATTATTTATTTTTTTCAATATAAAAACCACTAATGGCCAAAGAATAAAACCAAATTTATTGATCTTGAGTCTACTATTATTAGTTTGAATTGACATTTTTATTGTGCCTCGTCCTGACCGTATGAAGAAGTTATTAATTTATGTTGATTTTTTTTCTTTTTCTTTGGAGCGCCCAAGAAAGGAACTCCCTTTATAAATAATTTAGCAGCCTCATAATGAATACCTAATATCACTTTTAAATTCATGAGTGGAAAGCGAACTAAGTTATAAAATAAAACACGATCGTTAATTAAAGAATAATTTCCAACTGTAGCCGCTGCAAAAAGTAAACCGTCTGCATCTTCCTCTCTAATTACTATACGTACGTCATTAGCTGGTGGTTTAACAAAAAAATTGTAGACACAATTCATATGGATAAATGGTGATACATGTAGCTTTTTTTCGCACCTTTGCCTTAAAATAGTTTTATTCCTATTTCTTGCAGTAAGCACATAGCTATGTCGGCCCCCAAATGTATTGTGCACTTCATAAATGGTGGCACCGAGTCTTCCATCACAATTATAACAAAAATAAACCGTTAAGGGATTAAATACATATCCTCCAATACGTGGGTAACATAATATATAAACTTTAAATGAAAATTCTTGGAGTTGCGCAGCATAAAGCTCTTTATTCACCCACGATCGGATAGATTTACCATCTCCATGATCAGCATCATTAATAGATAAGAATGATAAACGATTATAAGATAACATCTTAAATTGATCGTTAATATTTTCTAGCTGATCAAGATCCAAGAATAGAGAAAAGACACTATATTTAAGGCGATGTTTTTTAGGCCTTAAGCGTTCGTGAACAACAAAACCTGAATAAATACCTTCTTTAGGAAAATTCATTAATCTAAAGCCTGTTAATTTTTCTAATTATTCTTGAAGAGTCATTACTGATATCCCACGGTCTTTTGATACCGCCCAACTCCTCTGCAACAGCTAAACCAGCCTGAAGAGCATCCTCATGAAATCCATAACCAAAATAACTTCCACAATACCATGTGTTTCTCCTCCCTTGTAAGGACCATAAACTTGATTGGGACTTCCAGGCATGTGCATCAAAGAAAGGGTGTTGGTAATGAATCACTGAATATACAGTTTCATGATCTGGCTGAATAATTGGGTTAATTGAAACAAAAATCTCTTTATTTATTTTTATAGTTTGTAATAAATTCATCCAATAAGTAATGCTCGCTCGTTCACCAGCAGAGCCCATATAATTCCAACTTGACCAGACTCTTTTTCTTTTAGGCATTAGTTTTTCATCTGAATGAACAATTGCCTTATTTGATGTATATAAGAAAGCACCCAAAATATTTTTCTCTGACTGGTCTGGATCCGCAAGCATGGTTAGCGCTTGATCAGCATGTGTAGCGATAACTACCTCATCAAATTGTTCCCTATTGCCCTCTTCATCCAATAATTCAACACCTTTATCAATGCGAAAAATTTTTTTAACTCTGCTAGACAATCGAATTTTATCAGAATAGTTTGATGTGAGGCGTTTGATATATTCCCGACTCCCTCCATCGACAGTTCTCCAATTAATTGGGCTATTTATTCCCAATAACCCATGAGATCGGAAGAAACGTAAAAAAGAAACCGCAGGATATAGTAGAATTTTTTCTGAATATGTAGACCAAATTGCCGCACCCATTGGTAAAATAAATCTATTAATAAAAAAATCTTTATAATTATTCGTTGAGAGAAATTCACCTAGTGAAATATCTGCGTTAACATTACTATCTCTAAGAAATTCCTCTGAATTTTTAAAAAATCTTAATATATCTTTAATCATAAATATAAAATTGTAATCTAATAAATTAGAACGCTGGCCAACAAGAGCGTTAATCCCCCTACTTCCAAACTCAAATCTTCCACTATTCTGGGATACCGAAAATGACATTGTACTTGGCTTAGTTGGTACTTTAAGATAATCAAAAAGCTTAACTAGATTAGGATAATTACAATCATTATAGACAATGAACCCAGTATCAACTGGATAATTCAATTCATCTATAGATAAATTAATTGTATTTGAGTGGCCTCCAATTCTGTCTTCAGACTCAAAGACAGTAATATTATGCTTCTTAGAAAGTAGCCAAGCGGAGCTCATTCCTGCTATACCTGAGCCAACTACAGCAATTTTCAATTGATTATTTTTAGACCTCAATCCTTGCCCCATCTACGAAAAACTAATACCAAAATTTTACTATATTACTTACGGCAATCAGGCATTTTTAGACCAAATATTCTTATTTTTAGACCAAATATTCTTATTTAAAGTGATCTTATTTCATAAATGCACCGTATATTAGGGCGCATGAACAGGTCCATTGCCATAAATAGCTACAGTTTTCCGAAGACACAGCCGGTTATTGGGGATATATTGCCCCCTGAAATCGAGGCTTATAATACTCAAAAATGCAAAGTGACCTATATATTGGACCATATAAATCTGATTAGTAGAATAGCGAACGAACGTGATAAAAATGCATTTTCTGATCTTTTTGGATATTTTGCTCCAAGAATTA
>CAZHAN010000088.1:0-5506 GCA_964530575.1 uncultured Rhizobiaceae bacterium
TGAAGAGAATGATTTAAGGGTTGATACATATCGTGCTTCAGGTGCAGGTGGTCAGCATGTCAATAGGACTGATAGTGCAGTGAGAATAACACATGGTCCTACTGGAATCGTTGTTCAATGTCAGTCCGATCGTTCACAACATAAAAATCGTTCTACTGCTATGGAAATGCTAAAAGCAAGGCTGTATCAGAAGGAGTTAGAGGCCCAAGAGGCAAGGCGTCAAGCTGATCACGATGCAAAAACTGAAATTGGTTGGGGACATCAAATACGAAGTTATGTTCTTCACCCATACCAAATGGTCAAAGATTTAAGAACAAATATTGAAAAGGGTAACGCTACAGGTGTTCTTGATGGTGATCTTGATGATTTTATGAGTGCAAATTTGTCATTACAAGCGAGTTCTTCAAAAAAATCTTAGTACCAATAAATTATAAATGAGTTAGAAAAATTATTAATTCTAATATTATTCTGTATCACCTTTTATATTAAATGAAATGATCGTTCTTTGCTTTTCCGATTTGTTAGGCTCAACATCATGAATAATAATTGACGGCCATATAAGCAATGTCCCTTCGTTAACACCTTCTGGGTTGTGTTCCATTAGTCCGCCAGAATAGAAACTACTAAATGGGGAAATTAATCTCGTAGCTTTGTGTTCTAGAGGATCAAATTCAACAAACAAAACTGCAGAAAAACCCAATGATCCGTGGTTGTGTGCGCCATGATAGTTTGATTTTAGTGATTTTTCGAACCACATAGAAGAAATTGCAACCTTCTTTGGATATTCAGATTCAAAGTCGTTTAGATTTTCTGAAATAGAATCAATCACAACTTTTGAATAAGAAGGGAGCTTAGAGCGGTTTTGATTAATAAAAAAATCAGTATATGTGTCCCCCGCTGGCGATCTATAGCTTTCGTCAAGAGCGGGAAGGGAGTCTAGGATTTTTTGTTTTTTATCAGGCCATCCTGACACTACAAACTTAAATAACGGAACTGAAAAAATTGTTTTTTGCATAACTTAATTAATTGCTAAGTTAGCTTAAGGATTTTGCAGCTTGCAATACGTCTTCAGCGTGGTTTTCAACACTTACCTTTCGCCAAACTTTAATAATTGTTCCCTTTTTATCAATCAAAAAAGTTGAACGACGAATACCCATTGATTTTCGACCATACATATTTTTTATGATCCAAACACCATAAGCATCACAAACTGTGCCGTCATTATCTGATGCGAGTACGTGCTCTAACATGTATTTATCTCTAAATTTAGCATGAGATGCACAAGTATCTTTTGATACGCCTACAACAGCAACTCCAATTTTATCAAACTCATCTAGCAAGGAAGTAAATGCTAGGGCTTCTTTTGTGCAACCAGGGGTATCATCCTTAGGATAAAAATAGAGTACAATTGGGTTTCCTCTAAGTTTTTCGAGACTAATCTCACCCTCACCATCTGTAGTCATGTTGAAAGCTGGCGCAACATCACCGACTTCTGGGCCAATTGTCATAAATTTTCTCCTGTTAAATTTCTATTTAATACTATTTATAAGGGTATGTGATGTTTTTTTAAATATACACATTGATTTTCTTGGTTAAATTATTGGCTTTGGTACTTTAAACTAGATATGTAGTCATATTATAGCATATTTCTATCATAATTATTAATTTTACTAAATAAAGACAAAGTCAGATCACCAGCCAAAAACTCAGAAAAAGTAGTGGTGAAAACTCAAGTAAGCGCATAAAGTTGAATTATTGATTGTATCATTCTTTATTAGAGTTCATTAACTAATATATGAACTGTATGAGGTTAAGGGTCATGTTTTTTGCTTAACACAGTTATTTGGTCCCTATATGAACAATATTCGCGCTAATTTTTTTCAATTCATATGGAAGTTAATCGTCAGGCTGGCTGCTGGATTAACGGCTGGAACAACGTTTATCCTCCTTATAATGGCAATATTTCTCTACTATGGAGGACCAATTTCATTAAATTTCCTCTCCCCATTGGTTGAAAGATCTTTAACACTCGATAATTCTAAATTTCGAGTAAATTTAGATAATATTGAAGTAGATTTTAACAGTTTCAAGGGAAATATCTTTATAGTTTCAGAAAATGTTAATATTCTTGATCCTGAAAATAATTCATTGATATCTTTCCCGGTGGTTCTTCTGAAAGTTTCCTATTCAGATTTTTTACGCCTTAATTTTAAACCAAATTCTATTGAGTTAATTGGGCCTGAAATAATTATTAACCGTTCACCAAGCGGGGATCTAAATTTTACTGTTCAAGGTGATGATGATTATTCAGCTAATCTAGCCAGCTTATTTCTTGCATACTTTAGTCAGTCAAATTTAGTTAATACTAATCGCTTAACGCAATTGCAAATTACTAAAGCAAATATCCTTTTTAATGATCGTTATTCTGGTGAGATGTTTGAGGCAACAGATGTTGAGATTAATATTAATAGTGATCTTGATCAAATTTATGGAAATATAGATTTAAATATAATTTTTGGAGATTTAAAAATCCCTCTTAATGGATTAGCAAATTATAAAATAAACGAAACAGAGGTAAAAATTATAACTAAATTTGAAGATTTAAATTTTTCAAAGATCTCTAATTCAACTAATATTTTTGGATGGATGAAAGGGCTAAACCTTCCATTATCTGGCGAGATTTCTTCAATAATTGCCCTTAATGGAAAGATTTTAAATGTTCAATATGATTTGTCTTCGAGTAAGGGATTAGTGACTTTCCCAAATATTTGGTCAGATAGTCAGGTGATCGATGAACTGCATGCAACAGGGAATTTTTTCCCTGATAAGTCAATCACAATGGATAATCTTCAAGTAAAATCAGGCTTTGCAAGTGCAAAATTTTCTGGGGAAATTACTTATGATGAGAAAGGGAGAGATATATCTTTGGAAGGTACTTTCGATAATTTATCAACTTTATATATTAACAAAGTATGGCCAAAGACGATTTCTCCAAAGGTCCATTCCTGGTTTTCAAATCGAGTACAGTCGGGATTAATTAGAAATGGGAGTATTAAGCTTAGGCTAAATTCAGAAAAATTAAATCAACTTCCTTTATCTGAAGAAGAAGTCCAAGTAATTTTTGAATATGAAGATGTTGAGGTGTTGGTTTTCACGGATCACCCTCCATTTAATTTAGGAAATGGGCAGGCAAAATTTACTGGTTCAAACTTTGAAATTTCGGCCGTAAAAGGGAATGTTGGAAATTTGGAAATTAGTGAGGCAAAGCTTTCCATTGATGAGATAGATAATATATCTAATTTAGCTGCTATAGATTTGGTTGCAACTGGTCCAGTCAAAGATTTTTTCAATTTTTTTTCCTTACCACCATTTAAAATAAATCAATTACCCCCTGCAATTGATGGAAATGCAGCCATTAGGGCTAATTTTTTCTTTCCGTTAGGTGAAGGTTACTCAATTAAAAAATTAGGTTATGCAGCAGCTGCAAATATTACACAATTAAAGTTTCCTAAGTTTTACAAAGGTCTTGATTTATCAGATGGTAACTTTGAAATCATACTTGATAATTCAACTGTAAATGCTGAAGGAAATGCATCTATAAATGGAACGCTAGTCAAGATTGCAATAAACCATTTGATTGATAGTGATGTAAATCATCCTACATCTGGAATCATTGAAGGAGAATTTAACAATTCCCAGTTAAATTCATTTGGTTTGGATGTGATGGATAGAAGTAAGAAAATTCCATTTTCTATTGAGTTTATAGGTATTGCTAATGATATTAAGGATATATTTGTAAATTTAGAACTTACATCTATTGGGCTAGATTTACCAGAAGTTAACTTAATCAAAAGTCCAGGTGATCAAGCTTTTGGTTATTTTCATTTAGCACCTTTTGAAAATTCATTTAAAGTCCCCTCATTTTCTTTTTCTTCAAAATCGATTAATGCAAATGGTGAACTTTCATTTTTTCCTGAGGAAAAAAAAGCGTTTGGAAATGTTGATATAAATCAAGTCAGTTTTGGATTTGAATGGGAACGGACACTTTCTGAAATTAGTTCTGAGATTAATAGTCGGCTTAAAATTATTGCTGAACTTGGTGATAAAGAAAGAAGATTAATTGGATATCCAATCGAGTGGATATCTGGCCCAATTTCACTGAATTTAGATCTTTTAGCTAACGGGTTAATACCACAAGAGTATAATTTTAATATCGATTTTTCGCATGCTGAAATTGTTACTCCAATATGGGAAAAACCATCGACAGTTGATGGAGTTATTCAAATTTCATTGATAAAGGACTTAATAGGGGGTTCTCAGGTAAATTCTTTTGCACTGTCATCAGGTGGCCTGGTGGCATCAGGTACCTTTGCGGTTAAATCAGATGACAATTTGAAGGTTGACAATATTAATATTGCCCGACTAATTGTTGGAGAAACAACTCTGACGGGAGATGTTATTATTGATTCACAAAATAACATCCAAGTTGTAGTGCAGGGAGGTATTTTTGATTCTAGGCCGTTCTTATCAGAAATGTTAAACTCATCACCTAATGAATTTATTCCAACGATAAATTTTTCAGGAAGATTTGATAAATTTATTTTTTCTGAAAGACTAGTGCTTTCTGATTTTATTGCAAAAGGTGATTATTTATCAGGGGAATTAAGAAATTTTTTATCAACCTCTGTTTTGCCGGGAGGTGCATTGCTTAAGACTGAAATCTCACAACAAAAAAATAATTACTTTATTTCATTAAATTCAAATGATGCAGGTGGGTTTTTCGAAGATCTTGGATATTTTCAGGGTGCAAGTGGGGGATATTTAGATATTCAGGCTAGGTATAATATACTTCCGGAACAAAACATACTTGAAGGGAGGGTGCTCGTTGACTCTTTTCATCTAGAGAGGGCTCCAGTTTTAGCTCAAATTTTTTCATTAGCCTCATTGGGGGGGCTGAATGATGCTTTACAAGGTCAGGGAATCTCTTTTGTTGGGTTTGATGCCCCTTTTACATATCAGGCCAATGAAATTGATTTAATCCAAGCTCGAGCTTGGGGTCCGGCTCTCGGCATAACAATTGATGGTGATTTTAATCAAAGAGCTAATTCAATGAATTTATCCGGTACGCTTGTTCCGGCCTACACAATTAATAGAGTGCTTGGTGCAATTCCAATTCTCGGTGACTTGTTGGTGGGAGAGGGTGTGTTTGCAATTTCATACCGTTTAGATGGTGATGCAGGCCAGCCTTTGATTACAGTTAATCCTCTTACGGCACTAACGCCAGCATTTCTTAGGGGGATGATCTTTGGTTTTGAGGGTGAGTAGTATAAGCGTCAAAAGATTTTCTAATTTAATTTTCCTATCATAAGACGTTTTCTTCCGATCGAAAGCTTAACTTGCCCATCAATTAAATGATGGTTGCCTAACATTTCTGTTTCATCCGCAATGACGACCTCATTAATTTTGACACCACCTGCCCTAATTATTTTTCTAGCTTCACCTTTTG
>CAZHAN010000089.1:0-5437 GCA_964530575.1 uncultured Rhizobiaceae bacterium
GTTGTATTTATAATTTTTTCACGCGCAGAGGTTCCGCGATCTAAATTACGACATATCATAAGTATTTCCGCTCCGCTTGCTGCAAGGGATTTAGAAATTTCAAAACCAATTCCCGCATTTGCTCCAGTTATTACACACACTTTATTTTTTAATTGATTGTTTAACTCCATATAGATTTCCCACTTCCAGGAAGACCAAGGCGTGGCCATTTTTCGGTAACTATATTTATTATCTTTTCATCCATAACAATTTTTCGACCCCAAGTTCGGTTAGTTTCTGGGCCAATTTTTGTCGTTGCATCAAGTCCTATTTTTGAGCCAAGACCTGAATCAGGTGATGCAAAATCTAAATAGTCTATTGGGGTATTTTCTATGATTGTAATGTCACGTCCTGGATCCATATTTACTGACACAGCCCACATGACATCCTTCCAATCCCTAACATTTATATCATCGTCAACTACTATTACCCACTTAGTATAAAGAAATTGTTTTAAATAAGACCAAATTGACATCATGACTCGCTTTGCGTGCCCAGGATATTCTTTATTGATTGATACAACTGCAATTCTGTAACTGCAGGCCTCCGGAGGTAACCAAAAGTCAACAATTTCAGGAAATTGTTTTTGTAAAATTGGAATAAATATTTCATTTAGAGCCTCACCAAGTATGCTCGGCTCATCTGGAGGTCTTCCTGTAAAGGTTGATAGGAAGATCGGATTATGTCGCATAGTTATGGCCGTTACTGTAAAAATTGGAAATTGTTCTTTGGAATTATAGAATCCTGTGTGGTCTCCATATGGCCCTTCTTCAAGTGTTTCATCAAGCGATACGGTTCCTTCAATTACAATTTCCGCCTCTGCCGGCACTTGAAGAGGTTGAGAAATGCAATCAGTTAGCTGTACTCTCTTTCCACGGAGAAGTCCTGCAAACTGATATTCTGACAAAGTTTCTGGGATTGGGGTAACTGCAGCTAAAATTGTCCCAGGGTCTGCACCAATTACTGCGGCTACAGGTAGGGGTGAGAGTTTTTCAGTTTTCCATCTTCGATGATGTTGTGCACCTCCACGGTGTTTTAGCCAGCGCATAAGTGTTCTATTTTTATCAATCACTTGCATTCTGTATATGCCAAGATTAGATGAGTCTTCTGGTTTTGTGCCCGGACCTTGAGTTACAATAAGAGGAAATGTAATCAGTGGTGCTGGCTCTCCGGGCCAACAAGTTTGGATGGGAAGATCATTAAGATTTATATTTTCACCCTCTAAGATTATCTCCTGACAAGGGGCTTTCCCAGATTTCTTAACGGGTCGCATTGATAAAGCAGATTTAAGAATTGGTGCCATTTTAACCATTTGACTCACACTATCAGGGGGGGTTGGCTGACGTAGATTAGACAAAATTTCTCCTAATTTTCTTAGATCTTTTGGCTCTCGCTCCATTGCCCAGGCAACTCTTTCTTTGGTTCCAAATAAATTTACTAGAACAGGAATCTCTAAAATTTGACCGTCAGCGCCAGTAGGCTTTTCAAAAATTACCGCAGGCCCACCCTCTGCAAGTAGACGAGTCTGAATTTCTGTCATTTCTAGAACTGTCGAGATTGGCTCATTTATTCTAACCAACTGACCAGATTTTTCGAGTTTGGTTATAAAGTCACGCAGAGAAGAGTAGGGCATTAAATCCTCCGATTGAACTAATGGCATGAGCACCAAAAAGTTGACCAATAATAATTGCAAAGAAAATTAATACACCAAATATATGGTAAGATCTAAATTTTGATAAACAATTTTTTGGGTCATTTATATCAAGATCTATTACTTGCCAAAGCAGTTGTGTAATAGCAACTATCAACACTATCAAGAATGGAACTAATAATAAATTAGATAAAATTGCTGAAACTATAATTCCCGTAAGGGTCATAAAATAAAAAAATATTAATGCTGGTTTAGTTTTTTCTCCCAATGCAATTGCACTAGATTTTATTCCTAAATTAATATCATCATTCTTATCTGCATGCGCATAAATAGTATCATAGCCAAGGGTCCAGAAAATTCCACCAATATAAATAGAAAAAGCTGCTAAGCTAATTTCACCTGTCACAGCTGCCCAACCTAGCAATGCACCCCAGTTAAAAGTAAATCCTAATAACAGTTGAGGCCAATATGTAATTCGTTTAGCAAATGGGTATACAATAATTAATAAAAGAGAACTAAGCCCTAAAAGTATTGCAAAGGAATTAAAGGTAAGCAGGACTAATAAGCCTACCAGTCCTAAAAATAAAGAAAATATTGATGCAGAAAATATGCTTACGTTGCCAGATGGTATGGGCCTGGATGCAGTTCTAATAACCTTAGCGTCAATTTTTCTATCTATTATATCATTATATGTACAGCCCGCGGCACGCATAGCAAATGCGCCAATAAGGAACATAAGTAATAAAATGGGGTCTGGGAGACCTTCAGCTATTGCTCCAGCTCCTGTCACAGCCCATCTCCAGCCAATAGGAGCCTCTCTAGATGCAAGTGCCACTGACCACCAAGCGGGCCAAAGTAATAGCCATGCCCCAATTGGACGATCGAATCTACCTAAACGGAGATAATGAAGAATCCAGTCTGGTGCAAGTCTATCGACAAGATTTTGGGGCACAGCATCAGATAATGGCAGTTTTTTAGAACCTGTTGGATATAATTCGTTATTTTTGTTCTTTCTCATGCCGTATATTTACACTAGCAGTGTGATCACCTCAAATCAGCTATTTTAGGCTTGAATAGCTTTAAACGTATTACTATTTAATAATCTATCAATTTTGACAAAAAATAATTATTTTTCCAATTTCTAAATCACCAATATTCAGTATTGATTGGTTCTCAGGATATAATTCATGTATAGCGATCCAAATATAATAATAGAAAGAAAAGAGGATCTTTATGAATGGTTTAGTAAGGGGATAAAACCCAAAAATAAGTGGAAAATTGGAACAGAACATGAAAAATTTTTATTTGATAATAATACTCTGAAACCGATTTCTTACAGTGGTAAAAATGGGATAAACTTAGTTTTAAATGCGTTTATAGACCAGTATGGTTGGTCACCTGTTTTTGAGGATGAAAAACTTATTGCTCTTAATAATTCTTCACATCAATCAATTACACTTGAGCCAGGTGGACAGCTAGAGCTTTCAGGTGCTCCTTTAGAGACAATTCATGATACTTTTAATGAGACTAATAATTATCACAGTCAGCTGAAGTATATTTGCAAGCTACTTGAAATTGGTTGTTTATTTAAAGGTTTCCATCCCAAATCCCTACTTGTTGATTTTTCACGGATGCCAAAAAAACGTTACCAATTCATGGAAAAACATATGCCTACTGTTGGCTCCAATGGTTTGGATATGATGTTTAGAACTGCAACCGTTCAAGTGAATTTAGATTTTGATTCTGAAGAAGATATGGTTAAAAAGTACAGGGTATCACTTGCGCTTCAGCCCATAGCAACTGCAATTTTTGCAAATTCTCCATTTGTTGAAGGAGTCCCTAGTGGATATTTAAGCACAAGATCTTTTGCTTGGTCTAATACTGATCCAAGCCGAACTGGCTCACCTAAATTTGTGTTTGAAGAAGGTATGGGATTTGAGCGATATGCAGAATGGGCATTAGACATACCAATGTATTTTCTGTTTAGGGATGGGATTGCTATAGATGTTGCAGGTCAAACCTTTCGTGATTTTCTTAACGGGAATTTAATGGCTCTTCCTGGGGAGTTACCATTATTATCTGATTGGGAAATACATATTTCTACAATTTTCCCTGAAGTACGTTTAAAGAGATTTCTTGAAATGAGAGGTGCAGACGTAATAAATCCGTCAGACATTTCTAGTCTTCCAGCTTTTTGGGTTGGTTTATTATATGATTCAAAGTCGCTTGATGCTACGTGGAATATTATAAAAAATTGGACCTTTGAAGAAAGAAATCAACTTACTAAAGATGTGATGCTAAGTGCACTCTCAGCTCCATTACCAAAAAAAATATCTGGAGCAAAGGTTAGTGATTTGGCGTTAACGTTATTAAATCTTTCCAAAGAGGGGCTTGAAAGAAGAAAACAAATTAATGAAAAAGGGTTTGACGAAACTATCTACCTAAAATTTGTTGAAAATATTTTGGATTCTTCATGTACTTTAGCTGAGCAAGACTTGAATCTTTATGAAAATAAATGGAACAAATTAGTTGATCCATTATTTAATATTAAATTTGGAATTTAAAGACTCGTGCATCCAGAATTCGGCTCGATCATTCCTAATGGTTTTATAACTTGTAGCGAACCGTTCTGTGTCATGGCTATAAACATATTCATAGAGATATGATGATCAAAAGGGCTAATTGTTGCATTTCCTGTAGCTGTCTCAAAGCTCAGACCTTCCATACCATCTATAGCACTTTCTCGGCTTATTTCACCGGCGCGCTCAAGCCCTTTTTTTAAGGCAATAAGAGAGTTGTAATGACTAAAAACATAGTGTGAGACTCCTGTGTCTAGTCCATGTTTCTCTCTAACACGGGAAACAAAATCAACTACTTTTGGATTAAGATCCGATGCAACAAACGGAACTCCAGTTATCATATTTTCTCCTTTATCTTTACCAAACGCACCTAAATAGGTTTCGCTAAACCCTAAAAATGCAATTCTTATCTCATCAAGCAAACCAAACTCTTCAGCTTGTCTGATAAAAGTAATGCCGTCGGCTCCAGGAAGGGCAAACAATAAAATGTTTGCTCCTGATTGCGAAATTTTTCTTATTATAGGTGCAAAATCACGTTCTCCGGCTGGGGTGTATTCTTCAGCAATGATTGTTCCTCCAATATCATCTATCATTTTTCTTGCAGCTCGAAACATATTGCGTGGCCAAACATAATTTTGACCAAACATGTAGTAATTATTTCCAAAGCCGTTTGAATTCATCCAGGGTATAAGAGGGGCTGTATCTTGGTTTGGAACAGAGTTAAAAAAGAAAAGGTATCTACTACAACCACCACCGTTGTCATCAGATCCTTCATAATTAGTTGCATACAAAAGTGGAGTTCGAAAAGCTTCAGCAATCGGCGCTATTGCATTCCTTGCAGATGAAGTGATTGGACCAATTAATGCTATTACATTTTCTCGTTGAATAAGCTCTCTTGCTCTTTCAGCTGCTGTTAAAGGGTCAGTACGCATATCCCTAAAAAGTATTTCAATCGGTCTTCCAAAAATTCCACCACTAAGATTAATTTCTGAAGCAGCTAACTCAAGTCCTATGCGGGCCTGCTCGCCAAATAATTCAAGTCCACCCGAAAAAGGAAGGGTAGCGCCAACCTTTATTGGTTGTGATTGTCCTATAGCAGGAAAGCCAAAAGGAGTTATGAGGGCAGCGCTTGCTCCTCCGATAAATATTCTTCGATTAATCGAGGTCA
>CAZHAN010000090.1:0-5424 GCA_964530575.1 uncultured Rhizobiaceae bacterium
AGTGATGGATCCCAATGGATTGGAAGGCCCTAGGAATACTATTATATACTTACCCAGCAGTACCCGCATTTAAGAGGTTAAGCTGTCTTTACCCGTCCGGCAAGTTCTTCTATTCGCTGTGCAGCTTTACTAAGAGTTTCATGAAGGAAAATTTCATCATTATCTTGATTAAGATTTTCTATTTCCTCTTTTAGTTCATCAACTATATCTAATGCTTCAATCAATTCATCACCTATAAGCAGTGCAGCCATTAGCATGAGTTTAGTTTCACCAACACTTCCAACGCTGCTAGCTAGATTTACTGCGTGTTGATTTAAATGTTCTGATAGTTGGATTAGACGATCTTCTTCTCCATCCTCGCAAGCAACTCTATAGGTACGACCATTAATTTCTATATCTAGTTCAGCCAATTTCCTCTCCTTCATCTATTAGTGAGATGATAGAATCTATTGTTTGAGATATTCTTTCTTCTGCGCTCTGAATAGTTTTCATAAGTTCATCACCATTTGCAGAGATTTGTGTGAGGTTCTCAGCGTGAGTTTCTTGGTCTAACCGAAGATTGATCTCCCCCTCCAAGTGTTTGAGAGCGTTATCAAGACGTTCAGTTGCTGCAACCTTAGATGTCATTATGTTTCCCCCAAACTTAAATTTACTATATATGGAAATATATGCCTAAGTTTGTTTATAAGTGAAGGGCAACTATACCCTATTGACCCTTAGCTTATACTTAATTCATATATTGTTAATGCCAAATATTCCCAGAATCTATCTCATTACGCCTTCTAGGCTTGAAATGTCATTCGCTCATACCCTCGATCTGGCACTTTCTGGTGGTGATGTAGCCTATGTTCAATTACGTCTAAAGGGTGAAAAAGATGATAAAATTATTGCTTTAGCAAAGGTTTATCTTGAAATTTGTAAAAGCTATGATGTGCCTTTATTAATTAATGACAGGGTAGATTTGGCAAAAAAAATTGGCTCTGATGGAGTTCATCTTGGTCAATCAGATGGTTCAGTGAAGCAGGCAAGACAATTTTTAGGTAAAAAGTCGATAATCGGTGTTACTTGTCACGATTCACGAGATTTAGCAGTTAGTGCAGCTAAAGAAGGGGCTAACTATGTAGCATTTGGTTCAATCTATAATTCTCAAACCAAAACTCCAAAGATTTTCTGTAATATTGAAGTTCTTGAGTGGTGGTCTTCAATTTCTGAGGTTCCGTGTGTAGCTATTGGGGGTATTGATCAATTTAATTGTAGGCCTTTGGTCAAGGCAAATGTAGATTTTATTGCAGTATGCGCATCAGTTTGGTTTCATCCAGAAGGGCCCAAACTAGGAATATCTAAGTTAAATGCAACAATTGTTGATTCGTTGGATTGATGGCTGGGTTACAAACTGATACTAAAAGTAAACTTAAACAATATAGTTTATTTTATTCACAACAATATAACATTAGTTAGAAACCGATGAAGATAGATGGTAATGCAATTAGGCCTGGAATGGTGATAGAGCATAAAAATGAGTTATGGGAGGCAGTTAAAATACAACATACTCAGCCTGGTAAAGGAGGAGCTTATTTACAAGTTGAACTTAAGGGCGTTCGAAACGGAACAAAACTAAATGAACGTTTTCGTTCTTCTGAGTCAGTAGAGCGAGTCCGTCTTGATCAGCGTTCTTATCAGTATTTATATTCTGATAATGGATTAATTAATGTTATGGATATTGAATCATACGAGCAGTCTTCTTTCTCCGAAAGCTTTATAGGAGAAGCACTTCCATTCCTGCAAGACGGTATGACTATCATGCTAGAATCATACGAAGGTGAGCCAATTAGTGCTACATTACCTGAGACAGTAACGTTAGCAATTAAAGAAACAGAACCTACTGTTAAAGGACAAACTGCCGCTTCTTCTTTTAAGCCAGCAATACTAGAGAATGGAATAAGAACAATGGTTCCTCCTTTCGTGGCATCAGGAGAAAGTATTATTGTAAATACTAGCGATGGATCGTATGTACGAAGGGCAGATGTTTAGTCTTTAAATAACATGGCAGTAAGATCAGCTTTAATTAATGTTATGGTGGCTGCAGCTCGAAAGGCTGCAAGAGGTTTAATTAGAGACTTTGGAGAAATTGAAAAACTTCAAGTTTCTATTAAAGGTCCTGCAGATTTTGTGAGTGCAGCAGACAGAAAAGCTGAAGAAATAATAAGAGATGAGTTGAAAAGATCACGTCCGGAATATGGATTTGTTTTAGAGGAGCGTGGAGTTGAAAGTGGAAAAGATTTATCAAATTGCTGGCATGTAGACCCTCTTGATGGAACTACTAATTTTCTCCATGGAATACCACAATTTTGCATTTCCATAGCCCTTGAGAGGGACTCCCGAATTTTTGCTGGCGTTATCTATGATCCTATAAGGGATGAAATGTTTTGGGCTGAAGAAGGTTGTGGTGCTTTTTTAAATGATTCAAGAATTCGTGTTGCAGCCAGAAAGAATATTGCTGATGCAGTCGTTGTCACTGGTATTCCTCATCGAGGTCGGGATGGGAAAGAAGGCTATATTGAGCAATTGCAGGCTATGATGGAAACTGTGTCGGGAATTCGTCGATTTGGTTCTGCTGCTTTAGATATGGCCTGGGTAGCCGCTGGTCGTTTTGATGCATATTGGGAGCAAGGCTTAAAGTCATGGGATTTAGCTGCTGGTTTAGTTATTATTCGTGAAGCTGGCGGTGTTTCAACTGAGGTAGATGGTGGATCATCAATGATTGATACTGGAAGTATACTGTGTGCAAATCTTGATTTGCACGGGCAAATGGTCACTATTTTTTCTAATGTATCTGATAATTCATAAATAATTATATCTTTTACCAAATATGTTGCTGACTTCTTGGTGCTAGGCTAGGCTAAAAGATGTATTTATTTTAGCGAATAATTGGTATGGACAAAGAAAATCAATCTATCGAGCAAATTTCTCCCAAGCTCTCGTTTTGTTTGGATTACAAGCGAGGAATTATATTTGCTTATATGGGTTTGTTGTTGGCTGTCAATTTTCATGGATATGCTGAGGCTCAAGTCGTGATTGGGCATGCTACTGGAGAAGCAAGGGTCGAAATAAATTTTGGTGCCTTAAATTTTACTCAACAGAAAGGCACCCTTAACAAAGATGGTCGTCTTCCATTGCCAGGTGAATCTTCTTTAGATCGAATAATCTTAAACCCGCCTCCTCAAAGAGGTGAAGTTAATGTTAATTCACTTACACCAAATTCTGAGTTAAATGTTATAAAACCTCCTGAATCTGTGACGATTAGTAACAAACCTAACTCTGTCTTACCTGCCACTCCCGATGAGAATGATGACACAATTAATTCGAATTCTGAGAGAATGCCACAAGCTCCTGAAAGAGAAAGGGTTCCTAAGATAAGTTCTAACCAAGCTAAAATTTCTACTGAAGAGAAAGAAAGTCAGGAAATCATTAACAATGTTGTTACTAAAACCAAGACCCTTGTTGCCGAAATTCCGGCCCCTAATCTTTCTGTCGATCCGGGAAAATTGAATTTGAACGATAGGATTTTGACTGTAATTAAATATAGTGGCTCTGAATCTCAATTAAACGGCGAATTACAGGATCAATTAAAGCTTGTCGCAGATTTAGTTAGGGGTACTGATCGAAGACTGCAATTAAATGGGTATGCTGGAGGCCCAGATGAGGCTGTTGGTGTTTCACGTAGATTGTCACTTTCAAGGACGTTAACTGTTCGTGCTTACTTAATAGATTTAGGTATTCCAAGTACAAATATAGACGTAAGAGCGTTAGGGTTTGGAGGCAATGAAGAATTTAGTGAGCGTGTGGATATTTTGTTAGATCCTGTTTGACATTTCAGGAAAATCTAACATATCAATCAAGATGTTTTTTTCAATTTTGGGAGTGTTATGACTGACCCTCGCCGTTATCTTACTCGACAAATCCTCTTTGTTCTGATTGTAGGGCTGATTGTTTGGGGCTTATATATTTCCGGGCCCCTTTATGATGCTTTTTTGGCCAATCCAGGCCTCAATGGACTCATTGCTGGAATGTTAATTATCGGTATTTTTTATACTCTTCGACAAGTATATCAGTTGAGGCCAGAAGTATTGTGGCTCGAATCCTATCGTCGTTCTGAGAATGGATTAGTAAAATCTGTATCCTCCCCAGTCCTTCTTGGTCCTATGGCAACGATGCTAGGAGGAGGTGAACGAAGTAGACGATCTTTATCTACGATGTCTATGACTTCCTTATTAGACAGTATTGCTTCTCGATTAGATGAGTCCCGTGAGATAACTCGATATCTTACAGGGTTGCTAATTTTTTTAGGTCTTTTAGGTACATTTTGGGGCCTTCTTGTCACTATTAATTCTGTTCAAGGTACAATCCAAGGCCTTTCTGCCTCAGGTGATACAGCTACATTGTTTGGAGATCTTGTAAATGGACTTCAGGCTCCACTTTCAGGAATGGGAACTGCATTTTCCTCCTCTTTGTTTGGTTTGGGGGGAGCTTTAGTGCTTGGATTTTTAGACCTGCAGACAGGACAGGCTCAAAATCGATTTTATAATGAATTGGAGGAATGGCTATCAAGTATTACGCGCTTATCTTCAGCTGGTATTTCTGGGACAGACCAATCAATACCAGCATATGTTAGTGCTCTGTTAGAACAAACTGCGGAAAGTGTTGATACACTTCAAAGGAGTGTAGGAAAAGGTGAGGAGATTCAATCTTCAACTAATCAAGCGCTAAATGGAATTGCTGAAAGTTTTGCTAATTTTAGTGATTCAATTCAGTCTGAACGCGATCTTTTAGTTAAGCTTGCTGAGGGCCAATCAAGTTTAAAGTTAATACTACATCAACTTCACGAGCACCTTCAAAATCAGCAGACTATTAAACTTGATGACACGAGTAGAGGTCACCTTCGTAATTTAGATATTTCTATAAACCGTCTTCTCGAAGAGACAACTGTAGGTCGTACTCAATTAATTAAGGAACTGCGGAGTGAAATCAAATTATTAGCTAGAACTATGACTATAGCGACAACAAGTAATACACCCTCAAAATCTCCAATTACTAAAAAAGAAAAGGGTTCGCCTAAAATAAAAAGCACACCGCGATTACGCGGCGGGAGTAAATAATTATGCCTCGTCGTGCGCGAGGACTGCGCACGGACAATACCTGGCCAGGCTTTGTAGATGCACTGGCTACTTTGTTGCTTGTCATCATTTTTCTCCTTGTTGTTTTTATGCTTGCACACTTCTTTCTTAGTCAGGCTCTTACCGGAAGAGATGAGGCATTACAGCGCCTTAATGATCGCATTAGTGAACTATCAAGCTTGCTTTCAATGGAACGTCAGACGGTTACTGATATGCGTTTATCAGTTTCCCAATTATCAGCATCACTTCA
>CAZHAN010000091.1:0-5409 GCA_964530575.1 uncultured Rhizobiaceae bacterium
GGTATTCTTTCTCTTCCAGGATTAGTATTTCAGGGATATCTTCCAGTTTGGGCTGATATTATTGTTACATCCATAATTTGGATTTGGTTCATAAATCTTTTTAATTTTATGGATGGTATTGATGGTATTGCTAGTTCTGAAATTGTCGCAATTGGGTTTGGTATCGCAATAGTTTCTATGCTTTCCTTTAATGATGAAATTTATTTTTTACTAGGACTGATAGTATCTTCTGCTGCGTTAGGGTTTATTTTGTGGAACTGGGAACCTGCAAAAATTTTTCTAGGGGATGCTGGAGCAATACCCTTAGCATTCCTTGTGGGCTGGCTACTACTTGTATTGTGTTCATTAGGGCAATGGGCTTCAGCAATTATACTTCCGTTAGCTTTTTTTGCTGATGCAACTATTACCCTTTTCTATAGGGTGCTTAACTTTGAATCACCATTAGAACCGCATCGGTCTCATTTCTATCAGAAAGCAGCAATAAATCTTGGTAATCATAAAATGATAACATTAACTTTCTGTTTTACTAATTTTTGCTTAATAATTATTGCTATTTATACAGTTATTTATCCAAAATTTACCTTTGAATGCCTTTTCCTCGCTTTTGGCTTGGTAGGTTTATTGTTATTCTCCTTACATAGGATAGCAATGTTAAAAAAGCCTTTACAATGAAATTAACAATTTTCCGTTCTTTTAAATTAAATCCTCGCATAGCTATTGTAGCCCTTCACGATATCACTATGTCAATAATTGCCTTTGAATGTGTTTTACAGATTAGATATTCCATTTATGGTGCTCCTCAACCTTGGGGTTTTCTCTGGCAAGGTACATTATTATTTGCAGTTGTTTGCTCTATAGTATTTTGGAGAGCTGGCCTCTATCGAGGAGTTTGGCACTATGCATCTTTAAATGACTTAATTGCCATTTTAAAAGGTGTAACACTTGCAGTTTTAATATTTTTACCCCTTTTATTTATTTTGAATCGTTTAGATGCATATCCACGTGTAGCTCTTCCATTTAATTGGGCACTATTGATTGTATTATTAACAGTGCCCCGATTTATGTACCGAACATTAAAGGATAAAAATTTTTCTTCTATTTTAAAACGGGAAGATCCCAATAGTATTCCAGTTTTATTAGTAGGAGTTGGTGATATTGCTGAGACATTTATTCGCACCATGACTAGAATGGAGGAATCTCCTTACAGAATTTTAGGTATTCTAGATTACAGAAATGATCATATTGGAAGAAATATTCATGGAATAAGAGTTTTGGGATTAATAAATGATATTTCTAAAGTAGTTGACAATCTTATAGCTAAAGGAAATAGACCTCAAAGATTGATTCTTGCTGATGACTTTGAGGGGGTCTTAGTTCGTCAGATGGTAGATCTTGCTGATTTAAATGGACTTACAGTTTCAAGAGTTCCTCAGCTAACTGATTTGCGTGATGGTGATAAAATAGAAGTTCGTAAAGTAAATGTTGGAGATTTATTAGGCCGCCCACAGAAGGTACTTGATCGTTCTGTGATGGAACAACTTGTTGCTGGTAGGAAGGTTTTAGTGACAGGTGCAGGGGGAACAATAGGAAGAGAATTATGTTCTCAAATAGCTTCGTATGGACCGAATTCTCTTACTTTACTTGACAATGGAGAATTCAATCTTTTTTCAATTGATATGGATATTAAAAACAATTTTCCAGATTTAAATCGTTCCACAGTACTGGGGGATATTAGAGATAAGATAAGGCTTAAAAAGACTTTTCAAAAAGACAGACCTAATCTTGTATTTCATGCCGCTGCTTTTAAGCATGTTCCACTTTCTGAGTTGAATCCAGATGAAGTAGTACTTACAAACATTATTGGAACTCGTAATGTAGTTGATGCTTGTTGTGATGCAGGTGTAGATACTATGGTTCTGATTTCTACTGACAAGGCTGTAGATTCATCTTCAGTTATGGGTGCCACAAAACGTGTAGCTGAGCTAGTTTGTCAATCAGCAAAATTTACTGGAGAAGGACATTGTATCACTGTAAGATTTGGAAACGTACTCGGATCTACTGGTTCGGTGATTCCTTTGTTTGAACGCCAACTTTCAGATGGAGTTCCTCTTACAGTTACCCATCCAGATGCAACGCGATATTTCATGACCACGCGCGAAGCTGTGGAATTAGTGCTACAAGCAAGCACAATACCAATTAATGAAGCTGGAAAGAATCCAGTCTTTATTCTTGATATGGGCAATCCAATTAGAATTCAGGATCTTGCTAGACAAATGATCCGTCTTTCTGGAATTAAGGGAAATTCAAGTGATCACATAGAATATATAGGACTCAGGCCTGGAGAAAAGTTACATGAATTACTTGCTCATGAGAATGAGGATCTAAGGGGATCAAGTTATGAAGGAATAAAAATTGGTAATGCAAAATTTATGGATGCAACAATCCTAAATAATAAACTTAATGATCTCGAAGATGCTTCTAGATCTTGTGATGTTTTTAGAACTCTTAAAATATTAGCTGATCTTGCTCCAGAATCAAATTTAGAGGTTTTAAAAGATTTTTCTAATTAGCCAAGATTTATATCTTGAATGCTGTTAAATTTCCTTATGGTAACTCTAAGATAATTATTTTAAATATTTAATTTATTATCCTAATAGATAGGCATATAGGGTAAATAGTTTTGTTTTTATATTTCTGGAATAGCTTATGCGTATTTTAAGAAAATTTGATAGTCTTCCTTCCAAAGGGAATGGTCCCGTTATTGCTTTAGGAAATTTTGATGGAGTTCATAGGGGCCATAAAGAGATAATTGCACTAACAAAAAAAACAGCTAGGGCCATGAGAGCTCCTTCTGCTATTTTTACTTTCGAACCTCATCCTCGCAATTTCTTTAATAAATATGAATCAAATTTTAGGCTTTCCCCTTTTAGGGTAAAGTTTCATTTGTTAAATAATCTTGATATAGATTTCCTTTATGTTGCTCAGTTCAACCAGGATTTTGCAAATCAATCACCAGAAGATTTTTTTAAAAATATTATTATACGCAACATTGGTGCAAATCATATTGTTGCGGGTTATGATTTTGTTTTTGGTAAAGATAGGAAGGGTGATATTAAACAACTAAAGATACTTTCAGAAAAATATGGAATTGGGCTAACTATAGTTGATCCATTATTAGATCCTAATTCAACAAAACGATTTTCTTCTGAGTCGATCAGAGGGGCATTAAGACTAGGCGATATTGAAACCGCCAATCATTTATTAGGACATTCATGGCAAATTATGGGTCGAGTTAGGAGTGGGGATGCTCGAGGAAGTCAATTAGGATATCCAACTGCTAATCTTTCTTTGCAAGAATATTTGCATCCCCTTTATGGAGTTTATGCAGTTCAGGTCAAAATTGAAGATATTTCAGAGCTTTACCAAGGGGTCGCAAATATTGGAATTCGTCCAATGTTTGGAATAAATAAACCTATTATTGAGACACATATATTTGGATTTTCAAGAAATATTTATGGAAAATATATCACAATATCATTGGTATCTTATCTGCGGCCGGAGCAAGATTTTGGTTCATTAGAGGGCCTACGTATAGCAATGGACAAAGATTCCTTAAGAGCAAAGAAATTGTTGGACTCAATAAAGGTTTCTTAAGTGGATTTCTCTAATCTATACTCGACTGAATTTTAGTCCTAAGCTACAAGCGTTTCCATGTTTTGATTTTCAGTTACAATTTGTGGTATTTTGATAATATTATTTAGAATTCAGGGCTTAATTTTTCTATCCTGTATCAGTAGGGTTAGTTATGTCGACAGATTATAGAGAAACAATTTTTCTTCCTTCCACGGATTTTCCAATGAAGGCTCAGCTTCCCGAGCGAGAACCTTCGTACTTAGCTCGTTGGTCAGAAATGGATCTTTTTGCGAAAATACGTGAGGATTCTTCTGGCAAGCCTTTGTTTGTTCTCCACGATGGGCCTCCATATGCTAATGGGCATATCCACATTGGAACAGCTCTTAATAAAATCCTTAAAGATGTAATAAACCGTTTTAAGCAGATGACTGGTATGGATGCAAACTATGTTCCAGGCTGGGATTGTCATGGATTGCCTATTGAGTGGCAGGTTGAGCAGGAATATAGAAAAGAGAAAAGAGATAAAGACCAGGTTCCGATTCTCGAATTCAGAGAAGAATGCAGGCTGTTTGCATCTAAATGGTTAGATATTCAACGTTCAGAGTTCCAACGATTGGGGATTATTGGGGACTGGGACAGTCCATACACGACAATGAATTTTAAATCAGAAGGTAAAATAGCAGAGGAGCTTCTAAAATTTTTAATGAATGGTAGTCTTTACCAGGGTGCTAAACCAGTCATGTGGTCCCCTGTTGAAAAGACAGCTCTTGCTGATGCTGAAGTTGAATACAAAGATCATGAGTCTACATTTATTTTTGTTCGTTTTCCGGTCCTCAAGGGTATTAAGGCACTTAATGGTGCATCAATCATTATTTGGACTACCACACCTTGGACTTTACCTGGAAATAGAGCGGTAGCATTTGCTCCTAATCAGAATTATCTTCGAATTAGAATAACCTCAATAAGCGAATCCAGTCTTGCTAATGTAGGTGAAGAGATTTTAATTGCTGAACCAATTTTACAATCTGTTAACGATGAAATAGGAATCATTTCATTTGAAGAAGTAGCCAAGTTGAAAGGCACTGAGATGATGGGCTGTGTTTTATCTCACCCATGGGTAGATAGTGGTTATGATTTTGATGTACCACTTCTTCCTGCAGATTTTGTTGAAATGGAAACAGGAACTGGTTTTGTACATATAGCTCCAGGCCATGGAGAGGACGATTTTATTTTAGGTCAACAGCACGAAATTGATGTTCCGTATACCGTCAAAGAGGATGGAACGTATTATGATCATGTTCCAATATTTTCTGGGAAACACGTCTATAAAGTTGCTGATGAAGTTTGTGAAAGATTAAAAAATTCTGATACCTTGATTGGTAGCGGGAAAATTGTTCACTCATATCCTCATTCATGGCGCTCTAAGGCACCATTAATTTTCCGAACCACTCCTCAATGGTTTATCTCGATGGAAGTAAATGATCTTAGAAAGAATGCACTTAAAGCAATTGAGAATGTTCATTGGATTCCTAAGGGAGGAAAAAATAGAATTAGATCTATGGTTGAATCTCGTCCAGCATGGCTAGTTTCTCGACAACGTTTATGGGGAGTGCCAATAACTTTATTTTTAGATAAACAGACTGGTGAGCCCCTTAAAGATCAATCTGTTAATGATAGGATTGTAGACGCATTTAATTCAGAAGGTGGTGATTGTTGGTATTCAAGCCCACCTGAGCGTTTTCTTGGAGATATAGATCCAGAAAAATATACGCAAGT
>CAZHAN010000092.1:0-5359 GCA_964530575.1 uncultured Rhizobiaceae bacterium
TATCGGTTATTGTAGAGCATGGGGGGAGCGGTGCCTTTGTTGCGGCTCCAATAGCTCATGATATTTTATTAGAGGCACAGATTAAAAAATCTGCTCTTAGAAGAACTTAATTTTATGAGATCTCGACAATAAATCAGTATTGAGAATTAAGAGATGAATCTTTCAGATGTAGGATTTGCGAAAGTTAAATTAACATTTCGCCAGAAAATTCTTAGCCTGAACTGGGGCCTTATTTTATTGATATGTCTTATAGCTTCTTTGGGCATTGTTATTCTCTATTCATTATCAGATGGTACTGCACAAAAGTTGGTAAATAAGCAATTAATTAGATTCTCAATTGGGTTTGCCGTTATGATATTTATTGCTCTTGTAGATATCAGAATTTGGTTGAAACTCTCATATTTGATCTACTTTATTTCTTTGTTGCTCCTTTTTGGTGTTGAGATAGCTGGTATATCTGGTATGGGGGCTACTCGTTGGTTTGATGTGGGGATCGTTACTTTACAGCCATCTGAACCGATGAAAATTGCTTTGGTAATGGCTTTAGCTAGGTACTTTCATGAGCATACTTTAGAGGAGGCTCAAAGTCTTCGCTTCCTAATTCCGCCTGTAATTTTAATTCTGTTGCCAGCTACTTTGGTATTGAGACAGCCAGATCTAGGAACTGCAGCTTTAATTATTTTAGGAGGTACATCTTTATTAGTCTTGAGTGGTGTTAGGGCGAGGGTATTTATTGCGCTTATAATAACTACTATTTCTGCTATTCCATTTATTTGGCAATATTTGCATCAGTATCAACGAGAGAGAATACTTACATTTCTTGATCCCGAGAGGGATCCAATGGGGGCAGGGTATCACATTCTTCAATCAAAAATCGCCCTTGGCGCTGGCGGTCTTTTTGGTCGTGGTTATGGAGAGGGGACCCAAAGCCATCTAAATTTTTTACCAGAAATGCAAACAGATTTCATTTTTACCACTATTGCAGAGGATTTTGGATTTATTGGAGCCATGATATTGTTGCTTCTTTATTTATTGATTTTAACTTATGGATTAATAATTAGTATTTTGTCTAGCAACCATTTTGGCCGATTGGTCGCAATGGGGGTTAGTATGACATTCTTTTTTTATGTTTTTATTAATGTTGCTATGGTTACCGGGTTAGTGCCTGTTGTTGGTGTTCCTTTGCCTCTGATTTCATATGGAGGTACTGCTATGGTTACCCTTATGTCTGGGTTTGGGTTAATTATGAGCGTCTACATACATCGCGATATAAGAATTCCTCGTCTCCCTGGAGGAACTCTTCGTTAGTATGTGTGAAAATTTCTAACTTGGATTACCCCTTTTGAATTGGTATAGGAGTTATGTGGGCGCATAGCTCAGTTGGCAGAGCAGCTGACTCTTAATCAGCGGGTCCAAGGTTCGAGTCCTTGTGCGCCCACCACTATTTATTTTTGGGTCTTTAATAAATATATGCTAAATAGACCTATTTTCTTTTTCTTAAGGTCCTTAAATGTCAAAAAATCTAAATAGTGCTCTTCCTAAGTCAGCGCTTAAATTTAAGCGTGCACAAATTTCAGCAGCTAAAAAACTGACTAAAAAAGCTGAAAAGTATCGTGAGGAGGGAGAGGACGAGAAAAGTCGCGAGTTATTAGAGGAAGCACAAGTTCTTGACCCTCATAATGATGATGCTGCTTGGTGGTTAGGTGACTATTGGCATACTGAAGGAAATATTCAAAAGGCGTTAAAACAATTTAGGCAGTACTTGCGCTTAAGGCCGGGCGATCCAGAAGCTCTGCATATGATATCTGCTTTAGGTGGGAGACCCAAACCTAAGCGTGCATCAAATGGTTATGTGCGCGATCATTTTGACGCTTTTGCAGAGCATTTTGATGAATCTTTAGTTGATGATCTAAAATACCAAGTTCCAAAATTGTTATACAAAACCGCTAAGAAATTTATTGTAAATGGCAATGCTTACTCAAGCATGCTTGATTTAGGTGTTGGAACTGGGTTGGTTGGCCTGACATTTAAACCATCAGTTAAGAATATTTGGGGTGTTGATTTGTCTACTGAAATGGCTCGGAAAGCTAGAAAGCGTGGAGTATATAAAGCTGTTGCAGTAGCTGAAATAACAAAATATTTGAAAAAAAATAAAAGAAAATATGACATTGTTACAGCTGCTGATGTTTTGATATATTTTGGTGATGTAAGTAGTATTTTCAAAGGGGTAGGCAATATTCTTAATGATGAAGGAATATTTGTACTCTCAGCTGAATCAAAGAAAAATGGAACCTATAAACTTACCAAATCAGGTCGTTATTCACATAGTTTAGCCTATCTTGAGCAAGAGGGTATTAATGCTGGTCTTAAGGTATTATCCCATAGTGTTAAACGTCTTCGTTTTGAGCTAGGAAAGCCAGTGATGGGTCATATTATGTTATTCTCTAAAAAATAATAAACTAGTATAGCCCAATATTTTTAATTAATAGGAAGCACTTTTGAATATATCAACCTCGATTAAGCTTTTTTTATTCGTTACCGGACTTTTTGCGCTTGTAGCTGCTTGGCAGTGGACTCCTCTTGCTGAATTAACAGATCCAGACAGACTTGCTGGATGGGGAGCTGTACTTAGGGGTCATTGGTGGGGATATTTTGCAGCTTTATTAGTTTTTGTGATTGGAGGGATCGTTGTTTTTCCTGTATCTATTCTTGTTGCTGCATCTGTTCTTGTTTTTGGACCCTATGACGGGTTTTTATTGAGTTTTATTGGATCATTAGCTAGCGGTGCTGTTGGATTTATCATTGCAAAGATTCTTGGTGCTAATCGATTAGGCGCCTTTTCAAAGGGAAGTAGAGCGAGAGAAGTAAATGAAGCTTTAGCAAGAAGGGGGATTTTATCTGTAATGCTTATTCGGCAAATTCCAATTGCTCCATACTCGATAATAAATTATTTGGCAGGAGTTTCCCAAATTAGATTCAGTGATTTTATGATTGGAACAGGAATAGGTATAATTCCCTGGATACTCGCTTTTACATTATTCACTAACCAATTCTTTAAGATGATTCAAAGCCCAACACTTACTAATTTAGGTATTTCGTTAGTTGTTTTAATCCTAATAAGTGTAGTTTTATACTTTGTCATAAAGTATTCTAACAAAAGTGTTTCTGAGAATAAAAACTAATTTGATGCTTTATAGCTTGATAATAAATCCTGTTCAATTTTCGTTTAAGTACTTATAAAATTTGGATTTTCTTTAATTAATTTTTAAAATGAATAAACCTTTCTCTCTAGATATCAAGAATATGTTCCCAAAAAATCTTAAAGGTTTAGAGGGAGCAAAAGCAGATTATAATTTATTTTTATCAAAGCTTGATAGGTTGCGTAATCAGATAAGATCAGAGTTTTCTGAAGGGACTGTACCCCATTGGAACCTTCCATTTCAGGAAGATGATCTTTCTGAAATATCAGCCCTAGCAGAATATTTAATAACTAATTTCAACAAGGTTCTTATACTTGCTACTGGTGGATCAAGCCTTGGGGCCAGGGCTTTGATGGAAATTATTGAAAATAATAATGAAATTGATGGAAAATTGAAAATAGTTTTTTGTGATAATTTAGATCCAAAAGACATGGAGGCGTTAGTTAACAAGCTTAATTTTTCTGAAACTGCTTTTATTGCAATCTCTAAGTCTGGATCTACTGATGAAGTTATTGCTCAATTGCTTTTATGTTTTGATAAATTTCAATCTTCTTCCAACGAAGTCCAGCCAAAAGATCATTTTTTTTCGATAGTAGAACCAGGCGATAGTCCGTTAAGGAAATTCTCTCGATTACATAATTTAATCGTGCTGGATCATCTCCAGAATCTAGGCGGGCGTTATTCAGTTCTTTCTTCAGTGGGCATGCTACCTGCCATGTTAAAGGGATTAGATATTATAAACATCCGTAATGGGGCTCAAGAGGTTATGAAAAACCTTTTAGAATCGGAAAAGATAGAGGAAGTTCCTTCTGCAGTCAGCGCAGCGTCAATAATTGCATTGCTAAAAAATTCAGGAATTCAGTTAAATGTAATGATGCCTTATACTACAAAGCTTGAGCAATTTACCTTGTGGCATAGGCAGTTATTGGCTGAGAGTATTGGAAAAAATGGAGTTGGCATTACTCCTATTCCTGCTCTTGGTCCAGTCGATCAACATAGCCAACTTCAGCTATATTTAGATGGACCAAAAGATAAATTATTCACGATAATATATGTTGATAAACAGTCAAAGGGGGCTCTAATCCCTTCAGAAATAGCTAAATCTATAGGGGCTGATCATCTTTCAGACTCTTCTTTGGGAGAGATTGTTACGGCTCAGCATAAGGCAATAATAAAGGTTTTGTCTGATGAAGGTTGTCCTACGAGAGTGATTACCCTCCCTTTTATTAATGAAAGAATTATGGGATCTCTCTTTCAGAACTTTATCATTGAAACAATATTTTCTGCAGAACTATTAAACATTAATCCTTATGATCAACCTGCTGTAGAGGGAGCAAAAAAAATTGTTCGTAACAGTCTCTATACAGGACGAAATTAATAATAGCTGATTGAGAATCATTATGGTTTCTTCCCCTCCAAAACCAAAAAAGAATCATGTTAAAATCACAGCTCATGGTCACACAAGGACTGACCCATACTCATGGATGAAGGATGAAAACTGGAAGAGTGTGATTCATGATCCCTCGTCTCTCAGATCAGATATTCGTGAACATTTAGAAGCTGAGAATAAATATACTGAATTAAATCTTGAAAATACAATGAGTTCTCAAGAAAAACTTTATTTAGAATGTAAATCAAGGATCAAAGCTGAGGATTCTTCTGTTCCAATTAAAGATGGTGAATTTTCTTATTTTCAACGTTTTAAAGATAATAGCCAATATCCAATTTTTTGCCGGCATCATCTAAGAAAAGCTGAGGAACAGGTGATTCTTGATTCCAATAAGGAGGCTGAAAATTCGCCCTTTTTTAGGATATTAGTTGCACAACATAGCCCTAACCATTGCTTATTTTCTTATATTGTAGATCTGAATGGTTCTGAAATTTATTCTATAATTATTAAAGACATTGATTCTGATACCGTGATTGATGAATCTGTGAAAGGTGCTGCAGGATCATTTGAATGGTCAAACGATTCTAGATCCTTTCTATACACAGTCCTGGATGAGAATCATCGTCCGAATAAGGTTTTTCGTCATTTGATAGGTACCAGTCAAGAAAGTGATAAATTAATTTATGAAGAAATGGATTCTGGTTTTTTTGTAAGCCTTGGGAAAACTAAAAGTCGTAGTTTTTTTATCATTAATGCTCATGCCCATCAC
>CAZHAN010000093.1:0-5355 GCA_964530575.1 uncultured Rhizobiaceae bacterium
AATCGCCATCATTTTGTGGGAAATTGGATCCATTAGGCGAAACATCTGATCTCCGAGGGCTCCGCCAGGTCCTTTGAGTAAACTTTCTTCAAATTCTAATAGTGGTGGCCTAACTGAATCATAGCCATACTCATCGAATACTTTCATCATGCATGAAACTATTTCTCTTTCTTGAGAAGCTTCCGGAGAGAGGGAGTCGCGCAACCCATTAGGAAGAAGGCCTTTTTGTATATTTTTATCCACAATAATAATTTCTATTCATTAAACAATATTTTTGCATTGTAACTTATCCGCTTCTAAGACACGAATCATTCTATCATTTTCCTTTTGATAGTAGTTACAGCCCAGTCAAGCCATGGAAGAAATACTGAAATATCATTTTTTTCTACTGTTGCTCCACCCCAAATTCGAAATCCAGGAGGTGCATCTCGATATGATGATACATCATACGCAACTTCCTCGGTCTCAAGGAGACTTACTACACGTTTTATAAATAAAACCTGTTTTTGCATTTCTAGATTGAGAAACCATTTATCTGATATCGAAATACATATTGAAGTGCTTGATCTAAATTTAGGATCTATTGCTAAGAATGATGCCCAATCTGATTTATCTATCCAATCAGAGACTATCTCTAGATTAGCTAATGAGCGACTTATAAGTGTTTCAAGGCCTCCTATATCGCTCACCCATGAAAGTGCGTCCAGTACGTCCTCTACGGCAAGCATAGATGGAGTATTAATAGTTCCACCATTGAAGAGGTTATTAATTAGTCTATTTTTATTTGTTAATTGGAAGATTTTAGGTAAGGGCCATTTAGGGGTATGTGATTCTAATCTTTTTACTGCTCTGGGCCCTATTATTATCATACCGTGCTGGGCCTCTCCGCCCAAAACCTTTTGCCAACTAAACGTTGTTACATCAAGTTTTTCCCAGGGTAAGTCATATGCAAAAGCTGCGCTTGTAGCGTCACAGATAGTTAATCCTTCTCTATCGTCAGATATCCAATCTCCATCAGGAACTCTAACTCCCGATGTCGTGCCATTCCAAGTAAATACAATATCGTGGTTTGGAGAGGTAAGATCTAAATCAGGCAGTTTCCCGTAATCAGCATTAATTATATTTACGTCGTCAATGCGTAGTTGATTTGTTATATCTTTTTCCCAAGTCTTGCCAAAACTTTCCCAAACTAGGACATCTACAGGTAGCGGGCCCAGCAAATTCCATAAAGCCATTTCTATTGCACCTGTATCAGAGGCTGGAACAATTCCTATTATCCAATCATTGGGGATTTTTAGAATGTTACGACATTTAAGAGAAACTTCTAGAAGCCTTTCTTTGCTTTCAACTGAGCGATGAGACCTGCCAACAAGAGCTGAATCAAGTATTGCAGTGGACCAGCCTGGTCTTTTGGCGCAGGGACCAGAAGAAAACAAAGTCCGCTCAGGTTTTATTGCTGGTTTCATTACTCAGCTCCTGAAATTGTTTGTTTCATCTTCTCATAGGCATGTGTGTGAATGGTTCAGTGGCCCATGTCCCTTTCCTAAATTTGGAGCAGTTCTTATTGCCTCCCAAACATAATCTCTAGCTCTGCCAACGGAATCTCTTAAAGACATTCCCTGTGCAATTCCACAGGCTATCGCTGATGAAAGAGTGCATCCAGTGCCATGCGTATTTTTAGTATCTATTCGAGGTGTGGACATAGATTCAATTCCATCTGGAGTTACAAAAAGATCTGTAACTGTTGACTGATCAAATTCACTTTTTAAATGGCCACCCTTTAATAATAGAGATTGCACGCCAATTGACATTATTTTTTCAGCAGCAGACTTCATCTCATCAATATTATTAATCAACTGGCCACTTAGAATTTCTGCTTCTGGAATATTTGGAGTAATAATTGTTGATTCAGGAAGAATATAATTCTTTAGTTGATTAATTGTTAGAGGATTTAAAAGTATTGCACCTCCTTTAGCCACCATCACGGGATCAAGGACTAACGGGATTCTTTGCTTATTATTTTGAATAATTCTGGCGACTGTTTTTATAATTTTTTCTGAATGTAGCATACCAACCTTAATACAATCTGCTCCAATATCTTCAAGGACTACTTTCATTTGTTGAGCAACGAACTCCTCGGGAAGTTCTTGGATGTGATAAACATGATTAGTATCTTGGGCTGTAAGGGCAGTAATGGCTGTAGCTGCATAGCCTCCTAATGCCGTAATAGTTTTAATATCAGCTTGAATTCCTGCACCACCACCAGAATCGGATCCGGCTGTTATTAAGACCCTACCTTTCATCTAAATTATTCCTTTTTGGGATGTATTTTAATAGCTTTGACAATATGATCAGTTATAGAGGAAACAAGAGATTCTTCGTTAGCTTCTACCATTATTCTAAGTAAAGGCTCCGTCCCTGAATTTCTAACAAGCAATCTTCCTTTGTTCTTGAGAAGTGCTTCAGCTTCTTTTATTGCTTTTTTTACATAAGATTTATTAATGGGCGATTCACCATTATATACAATGTTGGTTAGCTTTTGGGGGTAATGTTTAAAAGGGTTTGTTATCTGACTTATAGGTTTGTTTTCCTCAATAAATATTAGTAACAATTGTAATAAAGCAATCAGTGCGTCACCAGTGGGGCAGTAGTCTAACAAAACAATATGGCCAGATTGCTCTCCACCTAAATTAAATCCGTCTAATTTCATTTTTTCTACTACGTAACGATCACCTACATTAGTTCTGAGAAGTGAAATCCCTTTGCTATTTAAATAATGTTCGGCGGCTAGATTAGTCATAACAGTTGCGACAATCCCGCTACCTTTTAATTTTCCTTGACCTAGCCAAGACTCGGCTATAATTGTTAATAATTGGTCGCCATCAACAATTGAACCATTTTCATCTGCCATAATTAACCGATCAGCATCTCCATCAAATGCGATTCCAAAATTTGCATTATTCTTTAAAACTGTTTCAATCATTAACGTTGGTGATGTTGATCCACAATCTTTGTTAATATTTAATCCATCTGGATTGACTCCAATTGGTATTACAGTTGCACCTAAATCAGATAAAAGTTTCGGAGCAATTTGATAGGCACCTCCATTAGCACAATCAATCACTATCCTTATACCTGCAAAATGTTGATTGGTTGGTAATGTTTTCTTCAAAAATTTAATATAAATTTCTGATGCATCAAGTAAATGAGATGTACTTCCAATATTTTCTGGAGTTGTATATTCAGGAGTTAAAATTTTATTAAGTTTCTCTTCTATTTTTTCTTCAACATCCTCTGTTAGTTTGAATCCGTCAGGTCCAAAAAATTTAATTCCATTATCTTGGAATGGATTATGTGAAGCAGAAATCATTACTCCAAGATTGGCGTTAAGTTCTTTGGTTAGTATTGCAACTGCTGGAGTTGGAATTATGCCTAAATCTACAACATCCAAACCAATCGTTGTGAATCCAGCTGTTAATGCCGATTGGAGCATATCCCCTGATAATCTTGTATCACGGCCAATTAATACTTTCTGAGAACTATTCTTTTGTAAGAATTGTAGCCCAGCAGCCATTCCAATGCGGATAGCTGAGAGTGCAGTCATTGGTTCGCGATTAGTTTCTCCGCGAATTCCATCAGTACCAAAATATTTTCTAGACATTATTTTTTGGATTATAAGACTTAGAGTGAGGTGGGGGAATTCCCTTTTTTTGATCTACATTTGTAATTTTATATATAAAACTCACAATAATAGGTAATTAATTCGGTTTTCCTCATGAAATATTTTTCCAGACAGACGTGGCCTGCAGGGTTTCCGCTACATCGTGAACTCTAAATATTTGCACACCCTGAGATATACCCCAAAGTACTGAGGCTATAGATCCTGCCAGACGATTATTGGGATCTAATTCTCTACTAATTTTTCCTATAAAGCTTTTTCTGGAGGTACCTAATAATATTGGACAGCCAAGTCCATGAAAAATTGACAGATTCTTAATAATTTCAAGGTTATGGCTCAAATTCTTACCAAATCCAATCCCAGGATCAATAATAATTTTTTCCTTATTTATCCCCATTTTTTTGGCCACATTTATTTTACCCTCTAAATATTCATAAACTTCGAGTGTAGCCTGAGTATAGGTTGGGTTATCTTGCATTGTACTAGGATCTGCATTTGAGTGCATTAACACTATCGGTAAATCAATTTTAGATAGTGTTTCAAGGCTATTTGGCATTGAGAGGGCAGATACATCGTTAATTAGCATTGCACCGCAATCTGCTGCTTTTTCCATGGTAATTGCATGTCTTGTATCAACTGAAACTTTGATCCCTTCAGCTACAAGAGTCTTTAAAACAGGAAGGATTCTTTTAAGTTCTTCAATTTCATTAATTGGGGTTGCTCCTGGTCTTGTAGATTCACCCCCGATGTCGATCATATCTGCCCCTGAATTTGTCATCTTGCGCGCATGTTCTGATGCTTCTTCAGTATTCATATATTTTCCACCGTCATAAAAGCTATCAGGAGTTAAGTTTAGAATAGCCATGATACATGGGTGTTTAAGTGAGAATCCTGCTATATCAACTCTAGGGCTAATAATATTCGTAATCTGAGATTCAATTGTATGCTTAGTTTTTACCGACTGTTTTTTTAGCCAATTATTTAACTCATCAACACTTAGTATTTTTTTGCTTGGTAATTTTTTTCTATCCCAAGCAATAATTTCTAGATGTGAGAATGCAAGGGAACCTCCTGCTAATGGTAAACCTTTGCCGGAATCAAGCAAATAATTACTTGCGTTTGGATCAAGTGGAATTGGCCGAGTAAATAAATACATTTAAGGGTTAGAGACCTAAAAGATTAGACTCTGTGTTTTTAACAAAACAAGAGTAATACTTGCTTTTTTTAAGTTAAGAACCAGGCTGTGGTTCGGGTTCAAGGTCACTGGCAGGAATATCTTTTTTATCATTTCCGCTAGATGTCGGGACTGAAGTTGTTGCGGAACTTTCATTAGATGATTCATCTTTACGTAACACCTGTTCACCACGAAGTAATGAATTAATGTCATTACCACTTAGAGTCTCAAATTCTAAAAGACCTTTTGCTAGATCATGTAAATTATTAAGATTGTCTTCAAGAATACGTCTTGCAGTTGTATATCCCGTATCAACTAGTAATCTGATTTCTGAATCAATTCTTTCTGAAGTTTTTTCTGAAATATTTTGTGTTTTTTGAACAGAGTGGCCTAAAAAAACTTCCTGTTCATTTTCAGAATAGCTAAGAGGGCCAAGCTCGTCAGACATGCCAAATTTAGTGACCATAGTTCTTGCCATGCGAGTTGCCATCTCTATGTCTTG
>CAZHAN010000094.1:0-5303 GCA_964530575.1 uncultured Rhizobiaceae bacterium
AAAGGAGCTATACTGATACAAGGGCCACACCATTCGGCCCAATAGTCGACCAACACAGGTTTATCACATGAAATTACATCACTCTCGAACGAGGCATCACTAACATTACTCAGACCCATTGATTTCTCCTAAATCACTTTTTCATCTTAAATAAATATATATCCTAATTAACGTAAGTGTGAGTCCCCTTATCGTCAAGACTATGCTCTATTAAGCCTATCATCGCTGAGCTCCATTAAACTTGGTATTTCGGTCCAAAGAAGAGAACATACTACCTTTCTATCAGGGAAAATTGTACAAATTAAATCACGATATAAAGCCATTTGCCTAAGAATTATCTTTGGTACCCTTCCTTCATCTACTGGAGGATTTATATTTGTCTTGTAATCGATAATGAGTATCTTATCTTTTTTTACTATCAATCTATCAATTTTTCCTGACACCATTCTATTTCCCAACTTCCCCATAACAGGAACTTCGGTTAGTCCATTACTTTCGAAAATAAAAGAAAAATTAGAATTATTTATTAATTTAATAACTGAAATACTAATACCTGCGATGTCCTTTTTATCAAGATTTAGAGTATTATATTCCAAGTAATTTTCTAATATTTTGGAACGCGAATTTTTAGGGACATTTGGAAGAAATTGTAAAACTTTATGAATTAACAATCCTTTATCAAAACTTGGAGTTGATTTGATAGATATTGGAGAATAATTATTTTCACTTATATCCTCTTGTATAGATGGAGAGATTAAATTTACTTCTTTATCTTCAACTAGTGGAGGATATTTTTTAACCCAAGACGGCAAAGGTTGGAGATTCAAATATTCTTTCTCTTCTTCTAATTTTGGTCTGTTAATCTGTTGAGAAGTCCATCTTAATATTCCATCTTCAAGATTTTCATGTTTGAGATCTATCCTTTCTAGTGCATTTTTAACTCTAAAATACCATAAACTTTCTGAAGATTTTCCTTGATCTTTCCACCCACAAACGATCAATCTATCTTCTGCTCGAGTCATTGCTACATAAAGTAATCGGCGATACTCATCTTCTTTTTTTAATTTTTCTTCATTTCTATATGCTTTACTCAAATTATCATCTTTAAGATCTGCTTTAGACCATTTTAAAATTGGAATATCAGAATTATTTCCAAATAATATTTTGGATGAACCTTTTGTAAAACGAAATGTATCAGGTAGAAATATTATAGGCGCTTCAAGCCCTTTTGCCCCATGGACTGTCATAACTCTAACTTCGTCGCGAGCAACATTTAAATCAAGCTTAACTGTATTGTTTTCAGATTCAATCCAATCAATAAACCCTTGAAGAGAAGGTGCGTACAATCTTTCATATACTAAGGATTGATCCAAAAAATTGTCTATTGAATCAATGGCTTTAGAACCTAGTCTTTCAAGAATTTGGGCACGACCACCATTAGCTAAAAATTCTCCAAAGAAATTATAGGGGGTAACTATTTCCGCATCCTCAATCAAACTCTTTAATATTCTATAGGCCCTACTATAAATTTCATCTTCTTTTGCAAAATTCGATAAAGATTCCCAAATTGTCCCTTTTCGACCATATGCAATAGAAAATAATTGATCCTCACTTAAACCAATAAATGGACCTTTAAGAACTGCAGCAAGATTTAAATCATCCTCTGGAAGAAGAACAAATTTTGCTAGTCCAATCAGATCCATCACTGGTAGCAAGCTAGTTATCTCTTTTTCATCAAGTCCAGATACAGGAATATTCTCAAGTTTTAGTTCGCGAATAATAGATTCAACAAATTTAGTCCTACTTTGGACAAGGATTACTATATCCTGAGGTTGAATCATCCGATTTTGTGACTCAAGCTTCTCTTTACCAATCAATTTTAATATATACTTAGCGATCTTATGAGCTAATCGAGCACTTGCACTTAACTGATACTCATAATACTTAGCTGGCTTCCAACCTGAAGGCCTATCCTTTTTCATTGATTCTTCTGGGGGCCAGAGCTCAACAAAACCACCATGTCCTTCACGTTGTGAGTTGTGTTTGATTTCATAATCATCATCAAACAGTAAACCTTGACGAGATTCAGGAGAATCAAAAACGCTATCAACAAGATCAAGGATTATTGGCACTGAACGGAATGAATTAAATAATTCAACTGGTTTCCAAGACCTATTTGCTTCTTGGACAAAGTTACCAAACACTCTTCTCCATTTAGAAAAAGCATCAGGATCAGCACCCCTAAATCCATAAATAGATTGTTTGGAGTCCCCAACCGCAAAGATTGTTCTCTTAATATCCCTTCCACTGGACCCGACAAAAAATTCAGATGCTAATTGATAGATCACATTCCATTGTTCTGGGCTTGTATCCTGTGCTTCATCAATCAATAAATGATCAATTCCACCATCTAACTTATATCTAACCCATTCACCTATTCCCTGCTGACTTAATAAACTATCAGCAAACAAAATAAGATCATCGTAGTCTAAAAGTGCATTGTTTTTCTTCATCAACTCATACTCTTTAAGTAAGTATGAAGTAAAAACTAACAATGAAATAGAACAATTAAATGTTTTAATTGACAGTAACTTATTCCGTAGAACTTCAAGTCTTGATGCCTCATTATTAAGATGAAGTTCTGCAGAAGGATATAATTCTAAAGCATTTTTATAAATTAATTTTTTATATGTTTCACCACTACCTTTTTTTGTAAAAAATGCAGAGAAATATCTCCATAAATTTTGTTTACGATCACTTTCTGATGCATCAAGCCAACCAATAATAATTTCGCCATTCTTTTTGTCAGTTATAGATCCATTTATCATTGCTTCTGCGGATTCTCTCAGACCTGATCCATTAAACGCAGTATTTAAACATCCCGCGCATGAAATTGATTCTTCTGTATCATCAACTTTTAATCCTAAAGCTTCTCTAAAATTATACTCAGCTGAAGTAAGACCATTTAATAATATTTTTTTTAAATGAGAACGGTGATCATTAATTTCTGAAATCAATTTCTGAAATTCTAATTCAGTAAATCTGGACGACAAAATACTAATGGCATGCTCCAATTCTGCGTTTCCTGAATAAGCAAAATTTAAAATAGATTCCAATGAATCATTGAGCATTGCCATTGATTTTGACTTATCAGCTACCTGAAAACTTGAAGCAATACCGCTTTCAATAGGAAATCTATTAAGTAAGGATTGACAAAATGAATGAATTGTTTGAATTGGAATACCTGAAGTCGAATCAATCACTTTTGATAATATACCTCTTGCAAAATCTCGATCTTTTTGTGAAATTTCATTTCTGCTCTGTAAATTCTTTAACTCTTTATTAAGCTCGCTCTCAGAAGCTTGAGCCCACCTACTTAAAGAACCAATCACTCTTGATTTCATTTCAGTAGCAGCAGCTTTAGTAAAAGTTAAGCAAAGTATACCCTCTGGCCGTGCGCCTGAGATCAATAATCTCAAAACTCTATCAGTCAAAACCTGTGTTTTCCCTGTCCCAGCGGATGCTGTAACCCATGAAGAAAAATTGGGATCAGAGCCTATCAGTTGCTCTTTAGTGGGAATGCCAAGCTTTAAAGTCATAATTAGTTAGCTTCCGAGTCCTTATCTTCTTTCAATAAAAATCCTACTGACCATTCTTGCTCTCTTGCTAAATGATCATAATCAGATTTCCATTGATGATATTCGGGTCTTGGCTTTGAAAGATATGGCATAGATTGATTATCAAATGAAGAAACAAGATCAGACAATCCACTTTTTGTATTCTCAATTAATTTTCCGATAGCTTCTTTATCATTCATTCGAGTTATCGTTTCCCCACCATCACCCCTTCCATTTAAAGACCAATAGCTCAACTCAATAATTTTCTCAGACTCAACGGCTGAAAATCCTCCCAAGCTAGCAATTACTGCTTCAATTGGTAACTGTGGTGAAAGTCCTATTTGCATATCCTTTAACTCAGGAACACTTCCTGTTTTATAATCAATAATTGCTAGTCCACCTTCATTAAAACGATCTATACGATCTGCGCGAGCGTTGATTTTAAAGCTTCCAGTAGCACTATTTAATGATAATTGACCCTGAATTTCTCTCCCCACTAATTTTGTATGTTTTCTTCTTTCAAATTCATTTTGAACGAACCATTGTGCCATTCTGCTAAATTGATACCACCAAAATGGTCTGATTTTAGGACCTCCGAATTGACTATCAAAAGTAAGCTTTCCATAATCCATCAATGTTTCTAAAGATTCTTTAGTGTTCATAATTTCTGAAAAATTTTGAAGATATAAATCAATTGATTTGTGAAATAATGTTCCACGAATATAAACTTTAGCACTAACATCAATGTCCTCTAAACGTTTAAGCCCAAGAATTTTACTTGCATAAACGGAATAGGGGTCTCTGATCAAATCTTCAATAATAGTTGCAGAAAATATACGTGGCCTAGCTTCTAAAGGTGGGCAAGGGCTTGGCGGTCTAATAGTTTTTGATTTATCAATGGCACTATCTTTTCTTTCCCAATCTTTTATTTCACTATCTGGAAGTGATAATCCAAAAGACCCGAGAAATGCTTCAATCTTAACTAACCATCTACTAGGTGTTGTTAGTTCTCCATCAACCATTGAGGAACGGGTTAAAATCACCTTATTTGATCCTGTAGCCTGATAGAAATCATGAGCTGATAATCCTATCTTTTTTTCAGATGAATTAAGCCCTACGCTTGCTCTCATCTCTCTTGAAATCCAGTTACCAGGAGACTCATCTTGAGGCCAAGTACCTTCATTTAAGCCACCAAGAATCATCAAGTCCACTTGATGCAAGCGTGCCTCTAGTGGACTCCATATATGTAATCGTGGATGTTTATTGGTATTAGAATAGATAACTACATCCGACATAAGTTCTTTGAATAATGCTGAATAATTTTTTGGTTCAAATTCAGGAAAAATATCTGTCTGGTCTATTAATTCAGACATCCAAGATGCAGCGATTTCCCCATCATCACCAGACCATAGATTAGTTTTATCTGCAGAATTTGTGCTTGTAGCTAAATATTCTGCCAATTGAACATGAATTAAAAATAAATTTTTTATATTAGATTTTTTCTTTCCTATCTCTTTTACAAATTGTTCTTTATAGCCCACTAGTTTTTCAAATAAGTTGATTAAATATTCTATTTGAAGATTGATATCTTCTGAATAAATTCCTTTTAGTGAAATTAAGGATTTTAAAACACCTTCTAATCCATTCTGATTCCAAGAATCTCTTAACACTAATAATGCAACAATT
>CAZHAN010000095.1:0-5303 GCA_964530575.1 uncultured Rhizobiaceae bacterium
TCTTCAGATAATGCTTGTGCGACTTGGGTTTCGTCATCCCCAAAGCCAAAAGAAGTCGGCCAAAGAGATTCTGTTGGGAACGAACATCCTGTAAAAATAATAACAGGGCTAAGTAAAGATAAACGTAAGATTTTTAATAGCATTCTCGGAACCACATTTTAGGTCACTGATCAATATCAGCAAATTAGCCAAAAGGACAGTTCGGTAGCAAATTTTTTCAAAAAAAATTTTTAGTTACCGAAGTTAGGTAATCCTAAACCAACGTATTGGGGGCCCACAAGGCGCAAATCCATATTGATTTGATCCAAATGAAAATTTTGATGATTTGTTATGTCTTGCGTTGTTGCTAGGAGGGGCGAATTTGACTACCCTCACCAGCCTCTATAAGGCCTAAAAGTCCTATATTAGTACTAAAAGTAGTATATTAGTGCGCCCGTAGCTCAGCTGGACAGAGCACCAGACTACGAATCTGGGGGTCAGGAGTTCGAATCTTCTCGGGCGCGCCATTTTTCCTAAGTTATGAACTTTCGTATTTATTGGCTAAATTTACCGATTAGATAATTTTCAACACATTTTCTGGCGGACGTCCAATTACTGCCCCTTTTTTGGACAGGACGATTGGACGTTCAATCAAAATAGGGTTCTGAACCATTTCCTCTATTAATTCTGTTTCAGAAAGATTTGGCCGGTCCAAATTCTTTTCTTTATAAATTTGTTCGGAGGATCTTATTAATTCTCTAGGAACTATCTTAAGCAATTTAATAATTCTTTTTAGCTCGGAAGTTGTTGGAGGATTACTCAGATAATCAATAATTTTTATTTCTATGGTATATGATTCGAGTAACTTAAGTGTTCCTCGTGACTTAGAGCATTTTGGGTTATGATATATTGTTATTGTCATAGGGATTTTCTGGCATTTTTTTCTTACTATGTTATTAGCACATATGAACATAATATCCTTAGTAATATATATTTGGACTGTGAATGGTTAATTATCGATTCTATGTTGGTGGAGGGGTTAACTGGATTGGTCTCTGGACTCTTTACGTAAAGGAGGTGCAGCGATTTCTAAAGGTTCCTCTTCAGACAATAATTGCACCTGTAGTTACCGCTCTGCTTTTCTTGGCAATTTTCTCTTTAGCGTTTGCAGACAGATCAAGGTTTGTAGGAGAATTACCTTACTTAGATTTTCTTGCCCCGGGGCTTATCATGATGACGGTTGTCCAAAATGCGTTTGCAAATACTTCATCTTCAATAATGATTGCAAAAATACAGGGAAATATAGTTGATGTTTTGATGCCACCCTTATCCCCGAATGAACTTACATTAGCCTATGCCGCTGGAGGTGCTACAAGGGGTATAATTGTTGCTGCTATTGTAGGAGTGATGATGGCACCATTTATAGATTTACAAATTTCAAATTTTATAAGTTTGTTATATTTTAGTGTTTCCGCTTCTTTTTTACTTTCTTTAGCGGGCATTGCTGCTGGTATTTGGGCAGAAAAATTTGATCATATGTCAACAATAACTAATTTTGTTATTACTCCCTTATCTTTTCTTTCTGGAACATTTTATTCTATTCAGCAATTGCCACTTTTTTGGAGAAATTTAAGCCACTTAGATCCAATTTTCTTTGCAATTGATGGATTTAGGTCAGGATTTATTGGATCTTCCGATTCGAATGTAATTATTGGAGCTTTTGTTTTGCTTATTTGTAACGTAATTTTATGGATAGTTTGTTATCAAATGTTTTTGAGGGGCTATAAGCTTAAGAGCTGATGGCCGTTGACAGGCTAGGAGTCGAATCAGATACTCAGAAATTAAAAAAATTGAAATATTTCAGGAATTTAGCCTAAGCGGGAGAGGGATGTGCATCCAGCCTTAATGACAACTTATTCTCCCCCTAATACCACATTTGTTCGTGGTGACGGGGTGTATCTATTTGACGAAGTTGGAAAGAAATATCTTGATTTTACTTCAGGCATCGCTGTTCTTTCCCTTGGTCATTGTCATCCTCATTTAGTTAAATGTTTAGAGGAACAGGCTAAAACACTTTGGCATACATCAAATATGTTCCGTGTTCCTGCGCAAGAGCTACTTGCTCAGAGATTAACACAGAACTCATTTGCTGAATCTGTTTTTTTTGCTAATTCCGGAACAGAAGCTGTTGAATGCGGATTAAAATTAATAAGAAAACATTTTTTCTCAAGTGGCTCAAAAGAGCGTTATCGAATTATAACTTTTGAGGGTGGATTTCATGGCAGAACATTTGGTTCGATGGCGGCGGGGAATAACAATAAATATTTATCTGGTTTTGAACCGACTCTTAGTGGGTTTGACCAAGTCCCTTTTGCGGATTTAGATGCTGTTAGATCAGCTATAAGCAGTGAAACAGCGGCAATATTTGTAGAACCAATTCAGGGTGAAGCGGGAGTTCGAGTGTTTCCAAGTGGTTTTCTTGGAGAGCTTAGAGCTATTTGTGATGAGAATGGTTTATTATTGTTTCTTGACGAGGTGCAGACTGGTATTGGGCGGACTGGGCGACTGTTTGCTTATGAGTGGGAAGATATAACTCCAGATATAGTTGCAATTGCTAAGGGTCTTGGAGGTGGCTTTCCAATTGGTGCTTGTTTATCAACTAAATCTGCCTCAACTGGGATGGTTCCAGGGAGTCATGGATCAACATTTGGTGGTAACCCTCTTGCAATGACAGTAGGAAATGCAGTTTTGGATATAGTATTATCAGACGGTTTTCTCAATAATGTACAAGAAGTAGGAAGAGTTCTTGAAAGTAATCTTCTTGCTCTTCAGGAAGATTACCCTCATATCTTTGGTGAGGTTAGAGGTAAAGGGCTATTAATGGGGATTTCTTGCATAAATGATAATTCAAAAATCATATCGGATTTGCGAGAGAAAGGGCTTCTTGTTGCAAGGGCTGGGGAAAATGTTATTCGTATTTTGCCACCGTTAATTTCTGAAGAATCTCATATAGATGAAGCTATAAATCTTTTATCTAAAATTGAGGGGCTATAGTTAGATGGCGACACCTAAACATTTTCTTGATCTAAATTATTTGGATTCAAAAGTTTTAAGAAATATTCTTGATGATGCAGCTTTAACAAAGAATGCTCGAAATGCTGTGGGTCAAATTTCAGCAGATTCTGACGCACCACTTAATGGGCGATTGCTTGCTATGATTTTTGAAAAACCTTCAACTCGAACCCGAGTTTCATTTCACATAGCTATGCGTCAATTGGGTGGAGAAACAATAAATCTCGTTGGTCGTGACACTCAACTTGGAAGAGGTGAGACTGCAGCTGATACTGCTAGAGTTCTATCAAGGTATGTAGATGCAATAATGGTTCGTACGAATAACCATGGGGATCTTGCTGAAATGTCAGAAGTAGCTAACGTTCCTGTAATTAATGGATTAACAGATCTTACACACCCCTGTCAGGTCATGGCTGATATATTGACTATTGAAGAGAAAATTGGCTCTATTAATGAAAAAAAACTTGCTTGGTGTGGTTCAGGAAATAACATGGCTAATTCTTGGATTCAGGCTGCTGCACGCTTTGGGTTCGAATTAAAGATAGCTTGTCCGAATGAACTTTTACCTGACAGTAATATTGTCGATTGGGCCTTGGGCAAGGGTGCAAGGTTAGTTATTAATTCAGACATTGATGAAGTAGTTAATGAAGCAGATGTCGTAATGACGGATACGTGGGTATCAATGAACGATCAGGATGGAGATAGACTTCGTAAATTACTTAAACCATATCAGGTGACTGAAGAACGAATGAAAATGGCTAGGGATAGTGCAATTTTCTTGCACTGTTTACCAGCACACCGTGGAGAGGAGGTTACTGAAGAAGTAATTGATGGGCCACAATCATGTGTTTGGGATGAAGCAGAGAATCGTATTCATGCCCAGAAATCAATCTTAAAATGGTGTTTAAGTGATTAGATATATTATTGATAGATAGTATTTTAATTAGCATCTTTTCCTTTAAGGGGCTTCTGTGTTTATTGTAAGAAAAATATTATCGGTATTTATTTTGACACTTCTTTTCGTTGCTTGTGCCAACAATGATAAAGAAGTTATATGGGATTTCAATTATTACAACCTAGAACCATTTGTTTTTAAGGCTGCAACAGTCGAGATCATTGACCTTTATCAACCTCCGTTGGTTGAGCCGAATATTGAACATACTTTCCCAATATCTCCTGCTACAGCTACTAAGGCTTGGGTTGAGAGTCGTATTAAAGTAGATGGGTCTAATGGAGCAATAACCGTTAGAATCATTGATGCGAGTGTTGTTTCATCCTCGCTCCCCACCGCAGGAGGGCTAATGGGATTATTGTTTGACCAACAGGCAGTTCGGTATCAGGCTTCTTTGGAGGTTGAAATTGAATATCAAGGAAATTTAGCTCTACAATCTTCAGCTCAAACGTTGGTTACACGATCTAGAACAGTTCCCGAAAGTGTTACACTTAAAGAGCTAGATCATGTTTTTCATAATTTACTTGAAGGATTAATGGCTGATTTAGATCGCCAGTTAAGTACTGCTATTAAACAGTCTCTCGGGGGACTAATTTTATAATCCAATGAGCTAAACCAAAGAGAATTATATTGAAAGTTGAGAGTATAAATTTCTCATAAAGAAGATGCATTCATTGATTTGCTCATTTGTAATAAATTCATTAGGACGATGAGCTTCTGAAATATTTCCTGGCCCACAAAGAACCGTGTCTAGGCCTGATTTCCTGAAAAATCCTGCTTCACTACCATACGAGACATGATAAACTTTATTTTTTTTTGCTAACTTAAGGGCTAAAGTTGAAATTTTAGATTCATTAGATTCTTCTAGCGCAGGAATTTCAGCAATTTGTTGTGTAGTTATTTTGGCTTCTAGGCCATTAGATATTAATTTTGGAATATATTCATCAATTACAAATGTATTAAATTTATTTAAAATTTGAAGTGGATCTGTGCCTGGTAAATATCGATATTCCCATTCAAAGGCACAAGAATTTGCTACTATATTAATGGCTGTTCCTCCGTTTATTGTGCCTACATTAAGAGTTGGGTAGGGCGGATCAAATTTTGAATTGATTTCAAATTCCTTTTTTAAATCATTTTCTAATGACCTTAAAAAACCAATTAATTTATTAGCAACAAAAATTGCATTGGTTCCTAGTTCTGGCGAGCTAGAGTGAGATTCCTTACCAGTTATTGAGGTTTTGAGTGCACAGAGGCCCTTGTGTGCGGTAACAACCTCCATTCCTGTTGGTTCACCAAC
>CAZHAN010000096.1:0-5209 GCA_964530575.1 uncultured Rhizobiaceae bacterium
AAAGACGCAAAAGATTCGATCAATAATTCCACCCCTATTCAACTGGAGTACCAAGTAACAAATAGAAATAGAACTATTGGCGCAATGCTTTCTGGAAGTATAGCAAAAAAATATGGGCACGTTGGACTTCCTGATGGAACTATACATATCAAACTAAAAGGAACTGCTGGACAAAGCTTTGGTGCTTGGGTTTCACGAGGAGTAACATTAGAGTTATCCGGAGATACGAATGATTATACAGGAAAAGGTCTTTCTGGAGGCCGTTTAATTGTATACCCAAATTCAGAAAGTAAAATTACACCAGAAGAAAGTATGATTGTAGGCAATGTTGTTCTTTATGGAGCAATTGCTGGCGAATGTTATTTCAGAGGAATTGCTGCTGAAAGATTTGCTGTTAGAAACTCTGGTGCTTGGGCAGTTGTTGAGGGAGTTGGAGATCATGCTTGCGAGTACATGACTGGAGGAGTAGTAGTTGTTATTGGCCCAACAGGAAGAAATTTTGCAGCCGGAATGTCTGGTGGAATAGCTTACGTACTTGATGAAAGTGGTGATTTCAAATTAAAGGTCAATCAAGAAATGGTCGTTATGAAAAGTATTCAAGATGATCGTTCTGATGAAGAAAGGCAAATGGATAATCTTGACAGAACAGATATAAGTTACGTTTCTAGAGAAATGCTCTCTAACGATGCATCAAGATTGTGTCTATTATTAAATAACCATTACCGATACACTGGAAGCGCTAAATCAAAGAAAATATTAGAAAATTTAGAATATTATTTATCAAAATTTATTAAAATTGTTCCTGTTGATTATGAACGTGCTTTAATTGAAATGCAGAACGAGTCGCCTGATAATATTAACTCAGTAGGAATCTAAAGAATGGGAAAAATAACTGGATTTCTAGATTATGAAAGATCTACTCAAGTAAACCAGCCTACAGTTGAAAGGGTTAAACATTTCAATGAATTTACGAAGCCTTTTACAAATGAAGAATTAACAAAACAAGGCGCACGGTGCATGGACTGCGGTATTCCCTTTTGTCATGGTGATGAAAAGCAGGGAATACAGGGCTGTCCAGTCAATAATATGATTCCTGACTGGAATGATCTTGTTTATAAAGGTGAATGGCGCCAAGCTATAGATTTATTGCATACAACTAATAACTTTCCAGAATTTACTGGTCGTATATGCCCTGCTCCCTGTGAAGCATCGTGCACTTTAAATATAATTGATGACCCAGTGACAATTAAATCTATTGAGTGTGCAATCGTAGACCGTGCATGGTCCGAGGGATGGATAACCCCAATTATTTCAAAAAATAAAACAAATAAGTCAGTTGCTATAATTGGATCTGGACCCGCAGGTTTATCAGCTGCCCAACAATTAACAAGGGTAGGTCACAACGTAACAGTTTATGAAAAAAATGAATCACCTGGAGGACTTTTAAGATATGGGATACCAAATTTTAAAATGGAGAAACATTATATTGATCAAAGAATAAGCCAAATGAAATCTGAAGGTGTTATATTTAAGAATAATTGTAATGGTGGATTTGATATAAATGCGAATGAAATAGTTAATAACCATGATGCAATTATATTGTCTGGAGGATCTGAGGTACCAAGAGATCTAGAAGTTCCGTCACGTGAACTTAAAGGTATCTGTTTTGCAATGGATTTTTTAACTCAACAAAATAGATTGAATGAAGGCACATCTTTTAATGATTCACAAATCATTAATGCAAAAAACAAAAATGTCATAGTTATAGGTGGTGGAGACACAGGATCGGACTGTATAGGAACATCTTTTCGGCAAGGAGCAAAAACAGTAACTCAGTTAGAAATCCTTGGTAGGCCACCATCAAAAGAAGAAAAAGGTTTATCATGGCCTAATTGGCCGTTAAAACTCAGAACATCCTCCTCCCAAGAAGAAGGTGCTGAAAGAGACTGGAGTGTAGCTACTGTTAGTTTCTCTGGTGATAACGGTAATGTAACAAAACTGAATGCCATTAGACTTGATAAACAGATGAATGCAATTAATGGCACTGAATTTTCACTTAAAGCAGATTTAGTTTTGTTAGCGATGGGCTTTATTCATCCATCGCACGAAGGCTTCATGCAACAACTGAAGCTTACGGTTGATCAACGAGGAAATGTAAAGGCTAATACAGAGAATTATAAAACCAATGTTGAAAAAGTATTTGTAGCCGGTGATATGCGTCGGGGGCAATCTTTAGTAGTATGGGCAATTAGAGAAGGTCGTCAGTGTGCTCGATCAGTTGACGAATACTTAATGGGTGAATCATCTCTTCCTTCCTAAGGATAAGAACAAGAAATCCCAATTACATTGACAAACGACCTCTCTCCTTCAATCACTGAAAATCTATAAATAGTTTGATCAATAATTATCGAATGGTGCAATGGTAAAACACCAACAACTTCCACATTTTCACCACCAATATAGGTAAATGATAAGGTAATTGGTTTATCAGGATTAAACCAAGCCAAGGGCATCCCGTTTGAATCAAGACTTGATTCACCAATGCCCTTAACTGTAATAAATCCACCAGCAAAGCCAACAGCATCGTTACCTTCAGCAGTAGTTGGTGTTTTAACAATGAACCTACGGCTTACAGTTTGGTCTTCACATGACCATTCCTTATTTGTGGCAGTAAGTATTTCTCTAAGCTTATCTGCTTCATGCCCAGTTTCAATTTTATTTTTAATTAAATCACCAAAAATTCTTATTTCTGGTTCAGGCACATCTTTATTATATTTTTCTAACAGTTCTGAATACATTCTCCGTTGCTTTTGTAGGGTAATCTTCAGTTCTTCATTGATAGATTCTAAATTTTCAATACTTTCAGTGAGGACAGAGGTTTCTGCTCGAAGCATTCTTGCTTCCTTTGTTCCTAAGACTGTTCCAGTTTGATATGCATAAAAACCAGAAACAGAAACAATTGCAATTGAAATAACCCATCCGATTATCCTTTGAGCTGATACTGAACGTTTATTTCGTCTACCACCTCTATAGCGACTTCCTCCAAAAGTCATTTACTTAATTCCTTTTTTCAATAAGGCTTATAAAACAATTATTGTAAGTACTAATATTATAATTTTAATATAATCTCCAATTATACATTAATAAATTGTTAATTATCAATTATATATTAATGTATGATAAAATATATATTCCGATGTAATTACTATTATATCTTTAATAAATATATATAACTAGAATACCTTAGTTAATTTAATTATATGATATAGTTGAGTAATTTGTTTATATGACATTTGATTATTAATTTTTGACAAAATTATGGCATTAAATTTTTATAATGATATCACGAAATCAATAGGTAATACGCCTCTTATCAAGTTAAAGAAGATTTCTGATGAAACTGGTTGCACGATTCTTGGCAAAGCGGAATTTATGAATCCCTTTGGATCAATCAAGGATAGGGCCGCGCTTTCTATTATTCAATCTGCTATATCAAGTGGCAGTTTGAAAAAAAACGGGATAGTTGTTGAAGGAACTGCAGGAAATACAGGAATCGGAATTTCACATGTTTGTAACGCCCTTGGCTATCGAGCCTTAATTGTTATGCCAGATAATCAAAGTCAAGAAAAGAAAGATGCAATAAAATTGACTGGAGCAGAGTTAAAAGAGGTACCTCCAGCCCCGTATTCAGATCAAAATAATTATATTCACGTTTCAAAAAGAATAGCAGAAGACCTTAATAGATCGGAATCTGGGAGTGCATTCTGGGCAAATCAATTTGATAACATTGCTAACCGAGATGCCCATTACGAATTTACTGGCCCAGAAATATGGAAACAAACAGATGGGAAAATTGACGCCTTTATTTGTTCTGTTGGAACTGGAGGAACCATTGGAGGAGTAAGTAGGTTTCTGAAAGAGAAAAACCCTAATTTAACAATTGGAATAGCTGACCCTTTTGGGGCATCATTGTTTTCATATTATACAACTGGAGAATTAAAGTCTGAGGGAAACTCAATTTCAGAAGGAATAGGACAAAGTCGCATAACTACAAACCTTGAACATACACAAATAGATGTTGCATTTAGAATTTCTGACTCCGAAATGCTGACCGAAATATTTTCTTTGATGGAAGATGAGGGTATATGCGTAGGTGGCTCCTCTGGAATTAACATTATGGGGGCAAAAAAATTAGCTAAAAAATTAGGGCCTGGGAAAACAATTGTCACGATTCTTTGTGACTACGGTTCAAGATATCAAAGCAAAATTTTTAATCCAGAATTTTTAAAAGACAAAGGATTACCCATACCTAAGTGGATGGATTAAAGGCTATGAGCAGAATAAGAAAGAACTCTAATTTTCCTAACATATCTCTTAGGAAACTTCTTATTTTAACTTACTTAACAGGATACATACTATATTTAATACCAGCACTAATTTGGGGTTGGGTTAATGGGGTAGAACTTTTTGCTGGATTTGTAGCGTGGCAAGCTTTTCTTTATGCACCTTTATGGCCAATAGTTTTATTTGCCCAGTTTTATGGTTTCATCATACCATTACTTTAATTCATATATTTTTCTAGTGCAGTGATATGAAAGATATACAACAAAAATTTTAATTATGAAAAAAACTAAAAAACTTAATGATCTAACTAAAATAGCCCACTCAGGAAAAGGGGGCACACGCCACCACGGAACTGTTTCTACGCCTATTTATCATACCTCTACAATTATATTTGAAAATGTTGAAGAGCTATTTAATTCAACTAAAAAAAATAGCTCCCCTTTAGTAACGTACGGAAGAAAAGGAACACCAACAACCTTTTCTATTCAAGATGCTATTGCAGATTTAGAAAATGCAGAATCATGCATTGCAGTACCCTCCGGACTCTGCGCTGTAACAACTACACTGCTCTCACTTCTTGCTAGCGGTGACCACCTACTTATGGTTGACACAGTTTATAGTCCTGTAAGGGATTTTTGTGATAAAACTTTATACAAACTTGGAATTGAAACTACCTACTATATGCCAAGTGAAAATATTGAAGCCCTACTCCGCCCAAACACTAAAGTTATTTTTCTTGAATCACCTGGATCTTTAACATTTGAAATTCAAGACATTCCCTATATAACTGAAATAGCACAAAAAAATGATATTTACACAATTATTGATAATACCTGGGCAACGCCATTTTATTTTAAACCTTTAG
>CAZHAN010000097.1:0-5186 GCA_964530575.1 uncultured Rhizobiaceae bacterium
CACTGGTATAGTCTGCCATTAGCTTTGATTGTTTTTCTCCAAGTTCTCGCAAATAACTCCATGTATAAATCCCAGTATCATGAAGATCGTCAAACTTAATTCGAACAGCATAATTTCCAACACGCTCTAGTGCTATAATTCCAACATGCCTTCTGCCAGAGACCACTTTCTTTTGCCCAATACCATGACCTCTTACTTCAGCTGACGGGCTAAGAACACGTAAAAGTTCAGCTGAAATTTTATAATTAACTCCATCTGAATAAGTAATATCAATTAATTTTTGTTTTCGATTTAATATGATTTTAGTTGGATTCATTAAGTCTTCGTGCTTCGTCAATTAACATAATTGGAATACCGTCTCGAATTGGATATGCTAAACCTGCACTTTCAGAAACTAATTCATTATTCTTAGAATCATATTTTAATGGCCCTTTTGTAAGAGGACACACTAAAATTTCTAAAAGTTTTGGATCCACTGAATATCCTTACTGCATCAATCTAGCGGTTTCATGAGCTTGCGAATCTAAACTCAGTAGTGTCGAAAGCATTTGTGTTCTGTCTAAAAGTGTTTGTGCCTCGAGTAGCCCTTGTTTTTCAGCTGGAGCAAAGGGACACATCATAGAGAGTAAATTGACAAGAGCCTCACTTGGCGTTTGCCTCATAGCATTTAAATCTGGTTTTAAACCTCGGGCTTCAAAATAATCCTTCATAGCAAACAAAAGAGAAGAAGTATCTATTTCTTCATGTTTATTTATATTCATATCAGAATTATATTTCTCATAAGAAACTATACCCCTACGATACCCCCTAACTAAAGGTAACTCATAGTTAAGATCAAATCGTGATATTCCAGTTAAAGTAATAAAACGAATTCCATCACTAGATTTAGATTCCTTAGTAATTTTACCAACACAGCCTGTCCTATATAAAGGTGGAGGCTTACTTTCATCATAAACTTCCAAGGGTTGTATCATTCCTATTACGTGGTTTTCTAATAGAGCATCTTCAACCATCGCCAGATACCTTGGTTCAAAAATATTAAGTGGGAGGTTACCTTGTGGTAAAAGAAGAACACCAGATAATGGAAATATAGGGAGCGCCCGAGGTAGTGATTCTTCTTCTGGAAATATCATGAGAATAATATAGACGAAAGCTTGCGCCGACCTTCAATCGTGATTTTGTTTGTGGAGCCAAGAGCTTCAAATAATATTAATAATTGTTTATGAGCAGAATCTTCGTTCCAATTACGATCTTGCGCAATTATCTTTAATAACTGATCTATTGATTCTTGGTGACGACTAGAATCCGCATAAGCAATTGCTAAATCATACTTAACCTGGAGACTAGAATCATTATCTTTGACCTTCTTCTCAAGTTCTGTAATATCTGAAGAAGTTGAATTCAATGCACTTTCCTTAAGAGATAGGGCTGCTTGAGCACTTCTTATAGCAGGATGATCCAGTTGATCTTTTTTTACCATCAATAGTGTTTCACGTGCACGATCAAACTGTCCTCCCTCTATAAAGCAATGAGTAAGGCCACCCAAAGCAACCGGGTTATGAGAATCAACCTTTAAAATCTCTAAATACAAAGAATTAGCAACAGTGAACTGGTTATTAGCTCGTGCAGTCTCAGCTTCGGCAATTATTTCATCTAACTGGGAAGGGCCTGACATTGATGCTAAACGTTTAACAAAATCTTTTATTTGGCTTTCAGGCACTGCACCAACAAAACCATCTACTGGCTGGCCATCTTTAAATGCAAATACTGCAGGAATGGACTGTACACGAAGTTGACTTGAGATTACTGGATTCTCATCCACGTTGATTTTTACTAGCCTCACAGTCCCGCCAGCTGCCTCAACCGCTCTTTCCAAAGCGGGGCCAAGTGTCTTACATGGACCGCACCATGGGGCCCATAAATCTACGATAATTGGCAGTGTTCTTGACGCATCAAGAACATCTGCAGCAAATGCACTATCACTGGTTTCCTTGACTAATGGCTCATTCCCTTGGGCTTTAGCAAAACCACTCTGAATAGAATCAAAAGTTAGGTTATTATTCATTTTAACCTCTGAAAATCAAAATTACTCAATACTAACATATAGGATGACCCATATACCACTAATTAGCGATATTGCATTCATCTGTGCGTCGTATTATCTAATACCCTGACGCGGGCGTAGCTCAGTGGTAGAGCATCACGTTGCCAACGTGAGGGTCGTGAGTTCGAATCTCATCGCCCGCTCCATATGTATAAGTTTTAATGATTGATAGATATGAAAAGATTTATGTAATTTAGCCCTACTGAACAGAATCTCGTAATGCTCGCTTTCGTTCGTGAGAAACAAGAATTTTTTTTCGTAACCGAATTGATTTGGGAGTTACCTCAACTAATTCATCTTCATTAATATATGTCATGGCATACTCTAATGTAATCTTTCTTGGAGGAATCAATCGAATAGCTTCATCTCGTCCACTAGCGCGTATATTTGTGAGCTGTTTGCTTTTTAACGGATTCACTTCTAGATCACTATCACGCGTGTGCTCACCAATAATCATTCCGTGGTATACTTTTTCACCAGGAATGATGAAAAAAGATCCTCTATCCTCAAGTTGCCAAAGCGCGTAAGCGACAGAAACACCACCACTATTAGAAATTATAACTCCATTCCTTCGGCCCTGAATGTTTCCTCGAAATTTACGATATTCAAGAAAGGATCTGTTTATAACTCCAGTACCTCGAGTGTCGGTTAGAAACTCATCGTGGTAACCAATCAAGCCTCTTGAAGGAACATTAAATACAAGACGTAATTTTCCTGCACCTGAAGGTCGCGAATCGTATAGCTCACCTTTCCTATGGGCGAGTTTCTCTACTACAATCCCCATATAAGGCTCATCAACATCAATGATGGCCTCCTCAATTGGTTCGAGCCGAATATTTGTTTCAAGATCATACTTATATAAAACTCTGGGGCGACTGATTGCTAGTTCAAATCCTTCTCGCCTCATAGTCTCTATTAATACACCAAGCTGTAACTCACCTCTTCCTGAAACCTCGAACGCATCTGATGCCTCTGTAGATTCCACAACAATAGATACATTACCTTCTGCTTCTCTGAAAAGACGTTCTCGTAAAACTCGACTTGAAATTTTATTACCTTCTGTCCCAGAAAGCGGTGAATCATTAACCTGAAATGTCATTGCTAACGTGGGGGGATCAATAGGCTGAGCAATTATTGGGCTAACAATACTCTCGTCACCTAAAGTGTCAGCAACAGTTGCTTTCTTAAAACCAGCTACAGCTACAATATCTCCAGCAGATGCTTCACTTACTGCAATGCGTTCTAATCCCCTAAAAGCCAACAATTTATTAATTCTTGTTTGTTCTATTACTTCACCTGTATGTGATAATGCTTTGAGGGTTTGTCCAGAATAAACTTTTCCAGAATTTATTCTTCCAGTAAGGACCCTGCCTACAAATGGATCAGATTCAAGAGCAGTAACAAGCATGCGAAGTGGTCCATCGTAAATTGTTGGCTTAGGAACATGCTTCAATATGAGATTAAATAATTCTGAAAGAGAATTTTTTTCTCCATCTAAAACGTCGGAGGCCCAACCATCTCGTCCCGAGGCATAAAGCAAAGGGAAATCTAGTTGCTTATCATTCGCGCCTAAAGCGACAAATAAATCAAATATTTCTTCTAGAACTTCATTTGGTCGGGCATCAGATCTGTCAACTTTATTGATAATTACCAAAGGGCAAAGGCCAAGAACAAGGGCTTTTCCACAAACAAATTTTGTTTGAGGTAGAACTCCTTCAGCTGCATCAACCAAAATCAGGACACCATCAACCATCGAAAGAATGCGTTCAACCTCTCCTCCAAAATCAGCATGGCCGGGAGTATCAACAATATTAATTCGTGTATCTTTCCACATAACCGAAGTGCATTTTGCAAGTATTGTTATTCCCCGCTCTTTCTCAAGATCACTAGAATCAAGGGCACGCTCAGCTACTCGCTGGTTATCACGAATTTCTCCACTTTGTTTCAAGAGAGAATCAACCAAGGTAGTTTTTCCATGGTCAACATGAGCAATTATTGCAATATTTCTAAGGGACATAACTAGCCTAACAGACTTAAATTAATTATACATAAAAATTATTAAGGCTAGCTGGATGAAGAATTAAGCTTCATTAAAATATTTATCCAAGCTAATTAAATCTTTACCATCTAAGGGATTATTGGGAATAAGTACCTGACCATCTTTGTCTATAACACTGCCAATTCGTTGGGCAAACTTTCCCTCTGTTTTTACAATTTCGATAACCTCATTTACATTATTCTCAGGCACTACAACACAAATACCAATGCCCATATTATAAATAGTATACATTTCTGAAGCTGAAATTTTTCCTCGAAACGCAATAGACCGAAACACAGGTTGCGGATCAGGTAAAGAATCGAGAACAAATCCTACTGGAGCAGAACTTCTAAGTAAATTTGTAAAGCCATCGCCTGTAATATGAAAAATTGCGCGTAAATTTTTTATTTTCTCTATTATTTTTAATGATTCATTCACATAAATATTTGTTGGTTTTAGCAATTCTTCACCAAGACTAACTTCTAATTCTTCTAAATTAGAATTTACATTTAGATTCTCATCTTTAAAAAAAATTTTTCTTGCTAAAGTCATCCCATTTGAATGGATACCACTAGACGATATACCAACTACTGCATCTCCAGGGATAATATTTTTTCCTAAAAGGATTTTATCAGTTTGGACAGTCCCTACGGCAGTGCCAGCTAAATCAAATCCATGACCAGCTTTTGAACCACGAATCATATCGGGTAATTCTGCAATTTCCCCTCCAGAAATCGAGACTCCTGCAATCTTAGCTCCTCTAGCTAAACCTTCTCCAATTGAAACAAGTACATCAGATTCCACCTTTTCAGCAGCAATGTAATCTACAAATGTTACCGGTGTTGCCCCAACGCAAATTAAATCGTTAACATTCATTGCAATACAATCAATTCCTATCGTGCTGTATTCTCCCATCATTTCTGCAATTAATGCCTTAGACCCTACACCATCTGTACAGACTGCAATTCCTTGTCCATCACCAATATCCACTACGTTAGCATACTGTCCAAAATCAAGAAGAACCTCACCAAACCCTTTTTTTGG
>CAZHAN010000098.1:0-373 GCA_964530575.1 uncultured Rhizobiaceae bacterium
CCCTCTTTCACTTTCATTCGCAATTTTACACTCTAGTGGAAAAGTAGATTGGTTCATAAATGAGAAGAAGCTTGATCCTAAAATAGATAAACACCTTGGAAAACATACAAGAATTAGAGATATTAATGAATTTGAATCGATTCTTTTAGAATTTACTAAAAAACGAATTTTAGTTAGTTCAACCGCAACAGTTATGTGGATCATAAATACTTTGAGAGAGGCTAATGTGGAAATAATTTTTGGAGAGGATCCTTGTCAACTCCAAAAATCATGCAAAAATAATACTGAACTTGATGGAATGCGCTCAGCCCACCTAAGAGATGGAGCTGCGCTCTGTAAATTTCTATCTTGGTTAAAAACTTCTTCAAAATTA
>CAZHAN010000098.1:383-5182 GCA_964530575.1 uncultured Rhizobiaceae bacterium
AATTAAAACAAATTGATGAAATAAGTGCACAAGAAAAAATTAATAAAATTCGTAGTCAGGACAAATGGTTTAGAGGTCTATCTTTTGATACTATTTCTGGCTTTGGGGAAAATGGAGCAATCATTCATTATCGAGTTAGTACTAAAACAAATAAGCAATTTAAAGCTGGTTCATTATATTTGGTTGATTCTGGTGGACAGTATTTAGATGGTACAACTGACGTTACAAGAACAGTTTCTATAGGACTACCAGATGAAGAAATGAAAGATAGATTTACCCGTGTCTTGAGAGGACATATAGCATTATCAAGCGCAATATTTCCACTTGGGACTACTGGATCACAACTTGATGTCCTTGCACGCAAACCTTTGTGGGAGGTTGGGCTAGATTTTGATCATGGAACAGGTCATGGAGTTGGATCGTTCCTTGGAGTGCATGAAGGCCCTCAAAGTATATCATCACGCGGATCAAATGCAGAATTACTTCCCGGAATGGTACTATCAAATGAGCCTGGATATTATAAAACAAATGAATTTGGAATTCGCATTGAGAATCTTGTAGAGGTTATAGAAATAGAAACCCCTAAATCAGGCGAACGAAAACTTCTTGGTTTTCGACCCCTTACATTAGTGCCTATAGATAAAGCCCTTATTAATAAATCATTGCTTAGCAAAGACGATATTGATTGGCTTAATTCTTATCATGCACTTGTTTTAAAAAAAATTTCACCACTAGTTGATAAAATAACTGAAGAATGGCTTATAAAACAAACTGCCCCAATTCAGTAAGTGATATTAATCTGTTGTACTTTTCCACTCTTCTTCACTTAAGGTCTTAATTCCTAGTTTTAATGCCATCTCTTTTTTTGATCCAGCTGAAGATCCAAGAACTACAATATCAGTTTTACTAGAAACTGAACCAGATACTTTTGCTCCTAGGCTAAGGGCCCTGGCCTTAGCCTCTTCACGAGTCATTGAAATTAAAGTCCCTGTAAATACAATTGTTTTACCAGCAATACGAGAATCCGTTAATGGAGGAACAAAATTTTGAACCTCTACAACAGAGTTAAGCTCACTAACAATAACAATATTATGATTCTCTGAAAAAAAATCGAGCAGTGCATTAGCTACCTTTGATCCAATTCCATTAATATTCTCTAAAGTAAAGTATTCATCATTATCCTTATTTAAGGCAGATTTCATCGATGAAAGAAATATATCTAATGACAAATAGTTTTTCGCTAAAAGCCTTGCTGTACCTTGCCCAACGTGACGGACTCCAAGTGAATAAATGAATCTCTCAAGAGAGATAAATTTTTTCCTTTGAATTGCACTAAAAAGATTTGCAATACTTTTTTTGCCCCATCCCTCTCTGTTCTCTAATGGAGGGTTAATTATTTCCTTATCATTATTTCGTTGTTCAAGAGAAAATAAATCGGCGGGATCAGTGATTAATCCATCCTGCCAAAATTGCTCTATTTGTTTTTCGCCCAATCCTTCAATATCAAATGCATCTCGAGAAACAAAATGACGTAGCCTTTCAACTCTTTGGGCAGGACATATAAGACCCCCTGTACATCTTCTAACTGCCTCTCCTTCCCCACGCATCGCCTTACTTTGACAAACTGGGCATACTAATGGGTATGAAAAGGGTTTAACTTTTCTATTTCTCTTTTCTTTTAAAACTTTAACAATTTGGGGAATCACATCTCCCGCCCTTTGAACAATTACCGTATCTCCAATTCTTACATCTTTTCTATAAATTTCATCTTCGTTATGCAAAGTTGCATTTGAAACAGTTCCACCTCCAATCTTAACGGGATTCAAGCGAGCTACAGGAGTCAACGCACCGGTTCTTCCAACCTGTATATCGATATTTTGGATTTTAGTTTCTGCACGTTCAGAAACAAATTTATGTGCAATTGCCCATCGAGGAGCTCTTGTAATAATTCCCAATCGTTTTTGCCAATCTAAACGATTAACTTTATAAACCATTCCGTCTACTTCCCATGGAAGAGAGTGTCTTTTAATCTCTGTCTCATTATAAGAAATTAATAAATCATTTATGGTTCTACATAGACGAGATTCAGGGTTACAAGGAAAACCCCAATCAGAAAGTGTATTGAGAATCTCAAGGTGTGTTATTACATTTAGTTTTTCAATATCACCTACAGCATAGGCAACAAAATCCAACTCTCTTTCAGCTGTTACATCAGAATTAATTTGACGTAAACTTCCTGCAGCTGCATTTCGACGGTTTGAATACAGCTGTTTTCCTGAATTTTTCTGGACTTGGTTCAATGATTCGAATGCCAACGCTGACATGTAAACCTCTCCTCTAATTTCCATGACATCAGGAGCAGAGTTTATTTTACTTGGGATAGATCTGATGGTTCTTAAGTTTTTTGTAACGTCCTCACCTACAATACCATCCCCCCGTGTTGCACCTTTAATAAAGACCCCATTTTCATAGAGTAAAGAGGCAGAAAGTCCATCAATTTTAGGCTCGGCTACCATTTCAATAGTTTCATTATTATTTAAGTTAAGAAATTTTTTAATTCTTTTTACAAATTCCTCTACTTCAGTTTCATTAAAGGCATTTTGCAAGCTCAGCATGGCAGATAAATGCTTAACTTTAGAAAATCCTATTGAAGGAGGTGAGCCAACCCTTTTTGAAAGAGATTCTTTACTAATTAAATCTGGAAATAAATTTTCAATTTCTTCGTATCTTTTCCTAAGAATATCATATTCTTCATCAGAAATTGTAGGAGATGAATCATTATAATAAAGTTTATCATGTGCAGAAATTTTTTTTTCAAGCACTATTAACTCTCTTTTTGCTTCTGATTTAGTTAAATTATTAACTAGATTTTCAGTTTCTTCTCGATTATTTTCCAAGTTAGATTACCTATGTTCAAGTCCTGACATTAGCTTGCTTGCTGCAGCGCGCGCTTCATCTGTAATAGTTGCACCAGATATCATTCTTGCAACCTCTTCACATCTATCCTCATAATTAAGCTCGATGATTCTTGTTAAAGAAGATTCCCCTGATTCATATTTTTCAATTCTCCAATGATTTGAAGCTCTAGCAGCAACCTGAGGGGAATGAGTAACAACTAAAACTTGACCACTAGCGCCAAGCCTTGCAAGCCTTTCTCCAACTGCATCTGCTGTAGCCCCACCGATTCCTCTATCTACCTCATCAAATACTAATATTGGAGCCTGAATACCCTTTGTAAGTACAACTCTCAATGCCAAAAGATATCTTGCTAACTCTCCTCCTGAAGCAACCTTATGTAATGGACCAGATTCTTGTCCCTTATTGGTCCTCACTTCAAAAAAAACATTATCTTTGCCATTTCTTCCCCACTCTGATTTCATTATTGGACTAACAACTGTTGTGAAAGTCGATTTTTCTAACTTTAACTGAATTAATTCCTCCTTAACTTCTTCATCAAGTTTTAATGCTGCACGAACGCGAATATCAGACAATTTTTTAGCAATTTTTAGATATTTATTGCGGGCATTTTCTGCTTCTATTTTAAGAGATGTAATATCTTGAGATCTTGATTCTATTTTTTTTATTTTATTATCAAAATCAGTCAGTAAGGATGGTAATTGATCAACTGTTACATTATGTTTACGAGCAAGCCCTCTAAGAGAAAACAACCTTTGCTCAACCTCTTCTAAACGTTGTGGATCTGCTTTCAAATCTTTCTGTAAAGCAGATAATAATGATTCAACCTCACCTATTTCAACCGAAGCTCTAGAAAATCCATCAATTAACGGATCTAATCTTTCACCAACTGAACTTAATTCACGAGCGATTATTCGTTCAGCAGTAGCTAGTTGTTGAGCAGGTCCTTCTTTACCTGAGAGGATTTCATTTGCAAGATCAAATGCCTCACCTATTTTCTCAGCAGACCTTAGATTAATTCGCTGATTAACTAAATCTGACTCTTCATCTATCTTAGGGTCAATTAACTCTAGTTCATTTAAGCTATATCTATAATAATCCTCTTCATTCGTGTCCCTAACTGCTTCAGCCTCTGCATTATCAATCTCTAAATTCAGTTTTGATAATTCATCCCACGCAACCCTAATATCTTTTACATTTTTTTCTGAATTAGCATAATGATCAAGAAAATTTACATGAGTATGAACGTCTAATAGACCACGACTATCATGCTGCCCCTGCACTTCAACTAACAGACCTCCTATTTGTCTCAATAATCCTGCACTTACTGGCTGGTCATTTATAAATGCTCTATTTTTTCCATCCCTATATATGGCTCTGCGAAGCACAAGAGTACTTTCAAGACTAAGTCCATGTTCTTGTATTTCTAAAATCGCAGGATGGCTATCAGGAAGATCAAATTCGGCAGTAACAATTGCTCTATCCGCGCCAGGGCGAATCAAAGCAGTCTCCGCTCGAGCACCAAGAACAATGCCCAATGAATCTAACAATATAGATTTACCTGCTCCAGTCTCCCCAGTAAGAGCACATAGGTTTGGCCGTAAATCCAACTCTAAACTATCTATCAGAAGAAGATCCTTAACGCTTAATAAAACAAGCATTTACTCTCCGTTAAAAAATCCAACCATTCGTCTCCACACGGACTGATTTTTAATTATATCTGAATCCTCAGGTAATAACTGATCTACAATACCAATCTCCGCAAGAAGACGATAAGATTCTTGATACCACCTGCTACCAGGGTAATTAAAACCCAAAACAGCGGATACATTTTTTGCCTCTGTTATTACACCAAGAGAAAGGTACGACTCGGTTAATCTATG
>CAZHAN010000099.1:0-5102 GCA_964530575.1 uncultured Rhizobiaceae bacterium
GTAACTGCATTATCTAAATTTTCACAATAAGTTATGGGAACAGTTCCATAGAGGATTCTTCCAAAAACCTCAGCGGAATCTCCGATTAAAAATGCCCCGCGTATATTTACAAATAAATGAGATATTGAATTGAGGTCTTCTTCTTTGCTTTTTCCACCTGCAATCCAATAAATATTTTTATAAATTGCCAATGCATTTGCTGCTGCGTTTAGATTGGTTGCTTTAGAATCATTAATAAATTTAACACCACTAATTTCAGCAATTTTCTCCAATCTATGAGGAAGCCCTGAATACTCTAATAAGGCTTCAGAGACTAATTTAGAGTCACATCCAAATTCAGTAGAAATAACATATGCTGCTGCTGCATTCTGCCAGTTATGTTTACCCAATAACTTTCCATGCTTAAGATCCACAATCCTAACTGGGGTGGTGTTTCTGGAATCATAAAGAATGCCATCATCAACATACACTCCATTATCCAAATGATGTTGAAACGAAATCGGAATTACATCTCTGCCTCGATTTAACAAATCATTAAACAACTCTTGAGTATTGGGGTCATCCACTCCCAATATTGAGATTTTTGAAGAATCTTGCATCTCAAATAAACGCTTCTTTGAGGCTATATAACCATTCATACCATCGTATCTATCTAAATGATCAGGAGAAAGATTAAGTAAAACTGCAATATCAACTGATAAAGATTGAGTAAGGTCAATCTGATATGATGAAAGCTCTAAAATATAGAATCCTGTATCACCTAATATCGGAAGATCCATAACTGGTTTACCATTGTTACCTCCATAAGAGACTTCCTTGCCCGAGGCCTTCATAACAAAAGCCGTCAAGGCTGTAGAAGTTGACTTGCCATTTGTTCCAGTAATTCCAACTATCTTTGATGAAATATTAGCTTTAGTTAATAATTCAATATCACCAACAATCTCAACTCCATTGAGTCGAGCTAAATCTACAATTCTATGTGGTCTTGGAAAGTTTAGTGGAATACCTGGCGAAAGAACTAAAGCACTTAGTTTAGACCAATCAGTGTTATAAAGATCTTCAACTGGAATTTTTTGATTAATTGCAGCGTCTCTCTGTATAGAATCATCATCCCAAGCTAAAACTTCTGCATTCACACGCATAAGTGATTTAGCTACAGCTAAGCCACTTCGGCCAAGGCCAAAAACACCTACAGAATTTCCAGCATAGCCGGTTACTTCAATCATTTAACGAAGCTTAAGGGTGGAAAGTCCCACCAGAGCTAAAATGACGGCAATTATCCAAAATCTGATAACAATAGTTGATTCATGCCAACCCTTTTGTTCAAAGTGATGGTGCAATGGGGCCATCTTAAATATCCTGGTGCCGGTCAGCCGAAAAGAAACTACCTGAACTATTACTGAGACTGTTTCCAGAACAAAGAGTCCTCCGATAATTGCAAGTACTAGTTCATGCTTTGTAATTACACTTATTGCACCAAGTGCTCCACCCATTGATAAACTGCCAGTATCACCCATAAAAATCATAGCTGGGGGGGCATTAAACCAAAGAAATCCCAAACCTGCACCAATTAATGATCCACAAAAAATTGCGAGTTCACCAGATCCAGGAACGAGATGAATTTGCAAATAATCTGCAAAAACTACATTTCCAACTAGATAAGCTATCAATGCAAAACTTGCTCCAGCAATCATTACTGGAACGATTGCAAGTCCGTCCAATCCATCTGTTAAGTTTACTGCATTCGATGCTCCTACAATGACGAATGAAGCAAACGGAACAAACATTATACCTAAAGGAATTAACAGATCTTTAAAGAATGGGAGGGCTAAAGAAGTTGTTAATGAATTAGGGAAAACATTAACTAACCAAATGATAGCTATTACAGCAACAATAAATTCAAAAACAATTTTAACGATTACAGACAGGCCATAATGATCTGAATGAATTACCTTAAGATAATCATCAATTAAACCAATTATCCCAAAACCAAACGTAACCAAAAGTGTGATCCAGACATAATGATTACTCAAATCTGACCACAATAAAGTTCCAGCCCCAATCGATAGGAGAATTAACATACCCCCCATTGTAGGAGTGCCTTGTTTTTGTATTAGATGCCTAGCAGGTCCATCATTACGAATTGGTTGTCCGTCAGCTTGTTTATGTTTTAACCAGCGTATTATTTTAGGGCCAAAGAAAAAACAAACTACCAAAGATGTAAGAACTGCACCACCAGTTCTAAAAGTTAGATACTTGAATACATTGAATACTGCATACTGATCTGAGAATGGAACTAATAAATGATAGAGCATTATTCAAAACCTTGCTCAAATTTTTCTACAAAACGTCTTACAATTGAAGACATTCCGATAGATTTTGATCCTTTAATCAATACTAAATCACCTGGCATTATATGTTTTTTTAAAGCAATAAAAGCTTCATCTGCACTGGCTAGATGTCCTCCTTGATTAATTTTTGGAAGTAATTTCTGAAGAGATTTTGATATACTACCAACCGTAAATACTAGATCAATATTTTCTATTTCTACTTGTCTTGCTATCTCTGCGTGAAATTCTTCTGAAGACGGACCTAATTCAAGCATATCTCCTAAGACAGCAATGCGCTTTCCTTTTTTACCAATACTAATTTTACTTAAATTTTGTATGGCAGCGCTTACTGATGCTGGATTTGCATTAAAACTATCATCAATAAGTTTAAATGAGCCATCTGGTGTTTCTAAAGAATAACTCTTACCCCTTCCGGGACTTAAATTCATTCTGTTAAATGCTAATAAAGCTCTACCAAGATCGGCCCCTACAACATGTACGGCTGAAAGAACTGCCAAACTGTTCTGAACCCAATGACGCCCAGGAACACTAATCTTATAAGCAATCTTTTTCCCAAAAATTTCTGCAAAGACTGTCGAACAATCATCATGCAAAATATATTTAGTCAATTTTACGTCAGCATCTTCATTTTCACCAAATTTTATTACTTGAATACCAATTTTTTTTGCCTCTCCTGAAAGAAGTTCAAAATATTTATTATCAGCATTCAATATAGCAATGCCCTCAGGAACTAATCCTTGAAATATTTCTGATTTTGCGAGAGCTATTTCATCAACTGAATTGAAGGATTCTAGATGTGCCGGTTCTACGGTAGTAATAATTACTACATTTGGATGAATTAAACGTGAAAGTGGCTCTATTTCCCCAGCCTGACTCATTCCAATCTCAAAAATCGCAAAATCTGAGTCTGATGGTAATCGTGCAAGACTAAGGGGGACCCCTACATGGTTGTTATAACTTCCTTCGCTTGAGTGAGTCTTCCCACTTTCAGATAGTAGCAACTTAAGTGCATCTTTCGTTCCAGTTTTCCCTACACTCCCAGTAACAGCAATTATTTTTGCACTAGTTCTTTGTCTTGCAAATCTGCCTAAATCCTCTAACCCTTTTAAAGTATCCTTAACGATTAGTCTTGGATGGTTAGTTTCATCAATATCGGAAATCATCACAGCGCTAGCTCCACAATCTAAGGATGACTGAAGAAAGTCTTTGCCGTTATATTTTTCGCCTGCAATAGCCACAAATAGATCCTTGGGCCTTATTGTTCTGCTATCTATGGAAACACCATTAGCTGCCCAAGAACCTTTAACAATTCCTCCTGTAGCTTCTTGAGCTTCCTTTGATGACCATAGAACCTCAGTCACACTTCCACCTTTGAAAGTTCCTTAACAATATTTCTTACAACAATAGAATCATCAAAATCTAGCACTGAACTACCAACTATCTGGCTAGCTTCATGACCTTTTCCAGCAATTAAAAGGATATCCCCTTCACCCATCCCAGAAAGACCAAACTCAATTGCCTCCGCTCTATCACCAACCTCAAAAGCATTAGAACAGCCATTCATTACCTCTTTACGAATTGAAGCTGAATTCTCAGATCTTGGATTATCATCAGTTACAATAACCCTATCAGCTAGCGATGAAGCTATACTGCCCATTTCTGATCTCTTTCCTCGATCACGATCACCTCCACAACCAAAAACAACTGTAAGATGATTATGTTTGTGTTGTCTTAAAGCACTTAGACAACTTCTAAGAGCATCTGGAGTATGTGCATAATCAACAAAAATTGAGATTCTTTTTTTCATTCTTTTTGGAATTCTTATATTTTCTAATCTACCAGGAATTTGAGAAATTTTTTTTATTGCTTGTAAACATTTAGTAATTGGAATACCAGAAAAATAAACTAAGCAAATTGCACAAAGACTGTTATAAACTTGAAAGTCCCCAAATATTGGAATCAAATAACTAAAAATTTTATTTTTATAATTTATTATTATTTTTTGGAAATTATCTTGCTCGTAATAAGTAATAAGTTTTAAATCCTTTGAATTATATCCATAAGTAAATGTTTTAATTTTTCTTTTTTTACACAAATTCAATATTTTTTTTGTCTCAGGTAGATCTGAATTAATTATTGCAATACCATTTTTTTTAAGAATTCTTAAAAAAAGCCTCATTTTAGAATTAAAATAATTTTCAAAATTTTTATGATAATCTAAATGATCTTGTGAAATGTTTGTAAAAGCAGCTACATCTAATTTTATACCATCTAGCCTATATTGATCTAAACCGTGGCTAGAAGCTTCACAGCAAACATTGTTGATTTTTTTTTTATATAAGATTGATAATATTTTATGAATCTCAACGCTATTTTCAGTGGTTAATTCTAATTTTTTTTTATATTTTTCTGAAATTAAACCTAAAGTTCCAATAGAAGCAGATTTAATATTACAATTTTTCCATATTTCATTTGTAATAAAAGCTACAGAAGTCTTACCATTGGTACCAGTTACAGCAGATATATAATTAGGTTGATTGACATAAAAGTTAGATGCTATTTTTGATAAAAAAAATTTTGAATTTTTTTTATAAATAAAATTAATTTTTTTTTTTTTTAATTTTTTTTCTAATTCTTTTTTTTCTATAACGACAAAATTAGCTCCTTTTTTGATAGCATCAAAAATATACTTATGACCATCATTATTTTCACCTTTAATTGCAACAAAAATAAAATTTTTAAAAATTTTTC
>CAZHAN010000100.1:0-5088 GCA_964530575.1 uncultured Rhizobiaceae bacterium
ACCTTCGCCAGTATTTGACCGACCGCCAATGTGATTCATTGCTATTGCAAGCGTTGTATGTGCTTCTCTTGAGATTGAACCAAATGACATAGCTCCAGTAGAGAATCTTTCTACAATTTTTTCAGCTGACTCTATCTTTTCCAAAGGAATTTTTTGTTTCATTGTATTAAGCACAAATAAACCTCTGGGCGTCATAAGACGTTCACTCTGGTCATTGATTTCGTCAGAAAAATTTGCGTACTTATCTTGAGCATTCCCTCTGACTGCATGCTGGAGAGTACTTACAGTTTGAGGGTTCCAGTAATGCCTTTCTCCTTTTAATCTAAATTGGTATTCACCTCCAGGATCAAGCATATTTTCAAAATCATGTGTGTGGGGATTAAACGCAAGATTGTGACGTTTGTATGTTTCCTGCTCAACTTCATTTATTCCAATACCTTCAATCGTTGTCCCTGTCCCTGAAAAATATTTATCAACAAATGTTTGTTGTAATCCAACTGCATCAAAAATTTGTGCTCCACAATATGATTGATAAGTAGAGATCCCCATTTTTGACATTACCTTTAGGATTCCCTTTCCTGAGGCTTTGATGAAATTTTCTAGAGCTTTATCTTCATTTAAGTTGTCATCTAAGAGCCCATTTCTAACAATGTCTTTTATTGAATTTAAAGCTAAATAGGGATTTACTGCTTCAGCACCATATCCAGCTAATGTACAGAAGTGATGAATTTCTCTTGCCTCACCTGTTTGTATAACTAATCCTGTGCTTGTTCTTAATCCTTCCCTAATAAGATGATGGTGAACTGCAGAAGTAGCAAGTAAAGCAGGTATTCCAATCCTTTTTGCACTAACATTTTTATCTGAGAGAATAATTATATTATATTTATCTTGGCTGATTAAGTTACTGGCCTGATCGCAAATTTTTTGAAGTGATTTTTCCATTTGACCTAATCTATTGTCATTTGGAAACGTAATATCAATAACCACTGAACGAAATTTTCCGTTTGATAATTTTTCTATATTTATAATATTTTCTATATCATCGTTTGTTAGTATTGGTTGAGAAACTTCAAGCCGATTATGTTCTTTGCTTTGAGGCAATTGGAGTAAGTTTGGTTTTGGCCCTATCAATGATAATAAGCTCATTACCAAGGATTCTCTGATTGGATCAATTGCCGGGTTCGTTACTTGTGCGAAATTTTGTCTAAAATAATTATAAAGTAAAGTTGGTCTATCTGACATTACCGCGATGGGTGTATCACTACCCATTGAACCAGTAGCTTCGATACCATTATTTGCCATTGGAATAATTAAAAATTTTATACCTTCTTGCGTATAGCCAAAAGCCTTTTGAGCTTCATGATTTAATTGAATCGCTTTAGTAGCAACAGAATGGTTTGTGCTAAACGAGTTTAGGTTAATTTGAGTCTTATCCAATATTTTTTGATAAGGATATGAATTTGAAAGTTCAGACTTAATTTCCTCATCATCAATAATTCTACCTTCTTTGGTATCGATAAGAAGCATTTTTCCTGGCTGAAGGCGCCATTTTTTTGTAATTTTATTTTCTGGTATTGGAAGAACACCCATTTCAGATGCCAAAACAACCATACCATCTTCTGTGATAAGGTACCTAGATGGCCTCAATCCATTTCGGTCTAATGTTGCACCTATTTGAACTCCATCTGAAAATGCAATTGAAGCAGGACCATCCCAAGGCTCCATTAGTGCAGAATGATATTCATAAAAAGCTCTCCTTTTTTTATCCATCAAAGTATTTCCCTGCCATGCCTCGGGAATGAGCATCATCATCGCATGAGCAACAGAATATCCACCTTGTGTTAGGAGTTCTAAAGCATTGTCAAAACCTGCAGAATCAGATTGGCCTTCAGGAATTAATGGCCAAATCTTATCTAAATCACTACCAAATATTTCTGAGAATAATGATCTTCTTCTTGCGTTCATCCAATTAACATTACCTCGTAGTGTGTTTATTTCGCCATTATGACAAATCATTCTAAAGGGTTGTGCCAGATTCCATCTAGGGAACGTATTAGTTGAGAATCGCTGGTGTACCATGGCCAGACCACTTACAAGTTTTTTATCAGAGAGATCTTGAAAATATGGTCCTACGTCTCTCGATAAAAGCATCCCTTTGTAATTAAGAACTTTAGATGAAAGGGTACATATGTAGAAGTCACTGTAATCAGGACCAAGTTGAAATATTGAATTTTCAATTAATTTCCTAATTATAAAAAGTTTACGTTCAAATTCTATTTGGTTAGCACAATTTGGACCCATTTTAACAAAAATTTGTCTCGAGTATGGTTCAGTTTTTCTCACACTTTCACTTAATATCTCGCTAGATACCGGTAGGTCTCTCCAGCCAAGAAAAATCTGTTCCTCTTCACGGATATGTTTTTCAATAATTTCTTCACAGGATTTTCTAAAAGCAGAATTTTGAGGAAAAAATATGTTTCCAACTCCATAATTATTTTGGGGTGGTAAATTTATTCCAATTTCAAGAGCTGCAGATCGGAGGAATTCATCTGGTATTTGGAGTAAAATTCCTGCACCATCTCCCATATTAGGATCGAAACCAACTGCTCCTCGATGAGTTAGGTTAAGGAGTATCTCTAATCCCTGCTCAATAATCTGGTGGTTTTTTTGACCATCTATATTAGCTACAAAGCCTATTCCGCACGAATCATGTTCATTGCGTGGGTGATATAACCCTTGTTGTTGTCTTTGAGCTTCATTCATTTTATTTCTGATCCCGGAAGTGCTTAATTACTTATATTCTACCATATATTTAGTGTTGTTATGTAAAAGACATTCTAAAGCCTATCATATTGCTAATGAGTTATACCTGATACTTTCATATTAAATAGAGGAGAGGATTAAATAATCGGAATGATTAACCAGGTCACTCTGTTGCTGTCTCTGGTCCCCACGCTGCTGCAAGTCTCGTAGCCTCTTCTATTTGGTTTGGCTGAAGATCTCTCTTAATTGCTCCGTAAGCCTCAGTTGCAGAATAAGATCCTAATCTTTCTGCCGCCAATAACCAAGTAGCAGCTTGAATCATATTTTTCTCAACCCCCAATCCTTGAGATAAGGCAAGACCAACGAAAACCATGCTTTTTGTAACGCCTTGGTTAGCAGCAAGCAGGTGCCATTTGTATGCTTCAAAAATATCTTTTTCTACTCCAAGTCCATGGGCGTACATATTGCCTATGTTGCTTTGTGCTCCAGGGTTTCCTTCATTTGCAATTGGAAGCCATTCGGCTAATGCTGTTTCCCAGTCTTCTTTTTGTGCAGCAATTAGTCCTTCATAAAATCCAGCTGAAGCTGGATAAGAGAGCTGACAAATTAGTAAAATAAGTGCAATGGTTCTTCTGTTCATGTGTTTATTTAGTATTAATATAAAAATTACCTCTAAAGACTATCATGTAGTTCTATTTAATCAATAAATCCTTACTTAAACTCTGATCTTAGTAATACTTTTATATTATCTACTAAAAAAAGTGAAAGGCCGTCAATTTATTGACGGCCTTAGGAAACACTATATATGTATATTTAAATTTAAGCAGTTATCTGAAGCTGAGTTGCCCGAAATATTCCGCCCTCATAAACTGGAGCAAACGTCACTCTATCCCCCTTACTCAGGTTTAGGAGGCCTGCTCTATCTAGTGCAGTGAAATGAACAAAGATATCGGGGGTTCCATCATCAGGGGAGATGAATCCATATCCCAGATCTTGATAAAAACAATTTACTGTACCGATTGTCATTAATCTTATTTCACTTTGTTACTGAGCACTTAATTATTACATAGCAATATTTATGCCAAATTATATATTCAATAATATATTATTTAAAAACATATGCTTATAAATATTTATTAATTTAATTAGTTATTTTATTGAGCGTGATTATATTGATAATGGTTAATAATAGCCACCTAGATAGATTAATTATGTAGGTAAGGAGTAGGTAGTTAGGTGGGATATCAGAAGCACTCCAATAATTAAAAAAGAAAGAAAAGCAAGCAACAGAGGGGTCGATCTAGTTCCAAATAGTCTATCACAAACCATACCAGCAAAAAGGGAAAGTCCACCAATAATAAATAAAACTTTTAGTGTCATTACATTAGAAGCTTTTCATATGATCTATTAAATTAGCTGAAACGTAAAAAAAGTACACCTTTATGGGTATTTAGTTAAATAAAGGTGTTTTTAAGTGAAGCTTGCATCCCCCCCCGGAAACAAGCTTCACAAGGGCCTTGTCATTGGGCTTCCGTGTCAAGGTTAACAGCTGGGATAGAAGTCAGAGTATCGGCTTCTACCCAGCTCCATTATTAGTTAAAATTTAATTTAAAACAATCCTAATAGCGTCTAATCAAGCCAACCAGTTTGCCTTGAATTTGAACACGCTGGGGATCAAATATTCCAACATCATAAAGTTTATTTTCGGGGAGAAGTTCTATAGAATTATTTTTTTTATTTAAGCGCTTTAAAGTAGCTTCGTTATCATCAATTAACGCAACAACTATCGAGCCATTTTCAGCAGATTGTGTTCGTTTGATTAGCACTGTATCTCCATCAAATATTCCAGCATCAATCATCGAATCCCCTTCAACCTCTAGTGCGTAATGTTCACCTGAAGAGATTAGGTTTATCGGAATATCAATTGTGTTATTTTGTTCATTAAGGGCTTCTATAGGTGTTCCAGCAGCAATTCGTCCATAAAGTGGTATCTTTAAGATTGATTCTTCAGTTATAAATTTAGATTTTATTTTATTTTTGTTATCTGAAAAGTTCGGCCTTATAACATTGCCGTCTATTATGGGTTCAATAAATTCAGGTAGTTTAAGAATTTCAATTGCTCTAGCTCGATGAGGTAGCCGTCTAACAAAGCCTCTTTCTTCTAGCGCTGAAATTAGTCGGTGTATGCCTGATTTTGATCGTAAATTAAGTGCTATTTTCATTTCGTCAAAAGATGGTGATACCCCTTTTTTTTCGAGCTCCATATGAAGAAAGGAAAGGAGTTCATGTTGTTTTTTAGTCAGCATTTTTCAACAAACCTTTTGA
>CAZHAN010000101.1:0-5021 GCA_964530575.1 uncultured Rhizobiaceae bacterium
GGTTTTGACGCCTGATTCAGACTTTTTTCAATTCTTTCAGAGTCTTGATTTATCAAAGCTTTCAATCACAGCTCCTTAAGATAGCTTAAGTCATTCAATGACTGAACTTGGCCTTGCATTTGCCCTCATTTTAGTTATTGAAGGCACTTTATATGCGCTTTTTCCCGAAGCAATGAAACGAATGATGTCAGCTGCCCAACAGCAACCTTTAACTTCATTGAGATGGATGGGTGTTTTTGTTGCAACTGTTGGGGTAGTTTTGGTGTGGGTTATTCGCCAATAATTTGAATTTCTTTTCAATTCTAGTCATATTTTTACCTTAATTAAGTGATTAATATTTTTAAAAATTTGGTTATGCTGATCCTTTAACTACTCTTAATCGTAATTAAAAGAGAACTTATAGAATTTAAGGGCTAATTTTCATTAGGATAAAATATGAAATTATTTGCAATAAACCTTTTCCAATTTAAAACATTCTTACTGCTGATTGCTATATCCTTATCCCCATCTTCAGCTTTTGCGGTTTTTCCACAGAATGGATTTTCTGATATTGCTAAGATAGCAATGCCTGCATACGTAGATGTGATAACTTCAAAACAAATGGAAGTAACTGAATTGCCAGAACGTGGCAATGAAGGTGGTTCGATAGATGATTTTTTTGAGCGTTTTTTTGGACAAGCACCTAATAATCAGCGAGTTGGAGCGGGCTCTGGTTTTATAATTGATGCAAGTGGAATTATTGTAACTAACAATCATGTGATTGATGGTGCAGATGCTGTTGCAGTGATCCTTCAGGATGGGACCCGCTTAAAGGCTGTTGTATTAGGGGTAGATGATAGAACTGATTTGGCGGTTCTTAAAGTTCAGGCTGATCAAGAGCTGCCTTTTCTGAAATGGGGAAATTCTGATTTATCTGAAGTCGGTGATTGGTCTTTAGCAATTGGGAATCCATTTGGTTTAGGTGGAACTATGACTTTAGGGATAATTTCTGCAAGGGCTCGTGATATTAATGCTGGGCCTTATGTCGATTTTATTCAAACGGACGCTCCAATTAATCGAGGGAATTCAGGTGGCCCACTTTTAAATATTCTTGGTGAAGTAATAGGGATAAACACGGCTATCTTTTCACCAACTGGCGCTTCAGTTGGAATAGGATTTGCCATTCCTTCGAATATTGCTGTCCCAATAGTTAATCAATTGATTGAGTTTGGGAAGGCAAGAAGAGGTTGGTTAGGTGTACGTATTCAGGGAGTTGATTTTGAGATAGCCCAAGGTCTTGGCCTTTCAGAGCCTAAGGGAGCGCTGATTGCTGGTGTTGATCAAGAAGGTCCAGCCGGGAAAGCAGGAATTAGACCTGGCGATGTTGTTCTAACTTTTGATGGAAAAGAAATAGCAGAAGTTAGAGCTTTATCTAGAGTTGTTGCTGAAACAAAAATTGATTCAGTAGTCAATGTTCAGGTTTGGCGTAATCGAAGATTGCAGACTTTACGGGTGAGGGTTGGTGAGCTAACTGAGGTTGCAGAAGCAGCTTTGAGAGGGCCCCCTGTTGATGACCAAAGTTTACAAAATTCATTAGGATTAAATCTTGCAGAAGTTACTCCTGCTCTTAAGGAGAGGTTTGGACTTACATTAGATACAGAGGGTGTATTAGTTATAGGAGTGCAAGCTTCTTCTCCTGCTTTTAAGTTAAAAATTCAACCAGGCGATATAATCATAGAGGTCTCTCAAGAGAAAGTTAATTCCCCCTCTGAAGTAATGCGACTTGTTGAGTCAGCTAGGGATTTAAATCGAAATTCAGTGTTAATTTTGTTGCAAGAACGAGATGGTGATTTAAGGTTTATAGCTTTAAATCTAAACTAAGCTTGATTATTTATGAATTCGGATTGTTTATATCCTTGTATGTATAGAATCCCTGTAAGATCACAATAATTTAATTCTCCGTTCGAATATCGTTTGGTAATTGGTTTTCCATGAAAAGATATTCCCATTCCAGAATTTTTGAGCATTAAAATATCATTTGCCCCATCTCCTACAGCGATTGTATCTTTTATCGTTATATCATGTTGGCTACAATGCATTTGGAGGGAATTAAGTTTGGAAACTGAATCATAAATTGGTTTGATAATATTTCCTGAAATAATACCATTATTAATTTCTAGATTATTTGAATAAGCATAATCAAAACCAACCTCATCTGCTATTTTGTTACAAAAGAAATTGAATCCTCCTGATACAAGTATAGTAACAGCATTATTTGCGCGCATGGTGTCTATAAGTGTTTTTGCGCCAGTATTAAGAAATATTTTATCTTCATATACTTTTTGAAAGAGTGATGCTGGCTTTCCTGAAAGGAGTTTAACGCGCTTTATAAGGGAAGAAGAAAAATCAATATTTCCTAACATTGCATTATTGGTAATTGTAGAAACTGCCTGACCGACTCCTGCATGTTCGGCAACAACATCAAGGGATTCTTGACCAATAATTGTTGAGTCCATGTCCGAAATAAGTAATCGTTTTTTTCGATTTATGTTTTGTTGAACAACTACATCAATACTTTCGCCTTTAAGCTTGTTACGAGCCATGGTCTCTATTTCTTCTTTTTGTTTAAAGCTGTATGTTTCCCAGGCTTCTCCCTTGCCAAGCCAAGAACCTTTTGTATTGTTTGATAAATATGATACGGCATTTGTATGTTCTCTAGTCAGTTTTCCTGGTTTTGAGATTAAGGTGAGAACATTTTCAAGCAATTTATTTGGCATAATAAATATAAAGAAAGACAGTTTTCTGGAGTTAATTAATGACTGAAAAGACTATTATTATAGCTGGGCCAACTGCTTCTGGGAAATCTCAATTAGTAATAGAGCTCACCAAATATTTAGGCAAGGATATGGATGTAACTATAATTAATGCTGATAGTATGCAGGTCTATTCGGAGCTTAATGTGATTACTGCAAGACCTTCGGATGTTCAACTTGCCCACTGTAAACATCGGCTTTATGGGTTTTTATCAGTTAAGGAATCTTTTTCAGTTGGCCTATGGCGTGATAAGGCCTTAGATGAAATTGATAAAGCTAGGCTCAATAAATCCATACCAATTCTCGTTGGGGGTACGGGCTTATATTTTAAGTCACTTTTGGAAGGCCTAGCACCAATTCCAAAGGTTTCAGATGATATTCGTAAATTAGGCAGGGATAGAGCACTAGAAGAAGGGGGAATCCTTTCTTTGCTTGATGAAATCGAAACTGCTGATCCAGCTAGTAAAAACATTTACTACCAAACCGATCCTCAGAGAATTATTCGGGCATGGGAAGTTCTAAAAGACACTGGCGAGCCTTTACGTTTATGGCAAAAACGTAGTCCTGGTCGAACTCTTGATGGAAAAATCGCCAAGATTCTGATTAATCCTCAAAGGAAGTGGCTATATCCTAAGATCAATTCAAGGGTTGTAAAAATGGTTGATGAAGGCGCATTGAAGGAAGCAAAGGCAATTAATTCAATGAATCTACATAATTTTTCTCCAGCACTTAGGGCTATGGGAGTAAGGGAATTTATTGCAATAGCATTAGGCGAGTTATCTTTGGATGAAGGGATAAATATAATTCAACAATCAACTCGTAGGTATGCAAAACGACAAAAAACCTGGTTTCGCAACCAAGCATCTGACTGGACTTGGTTTAAAGGGGAAGACGATCAGCAATATATGGAAAGTTTTTATGATAAAATCTTTCCTTTTATTCGCAACTTTCTGTTGACCCGATCTGATTGACAGTCTACGTTTGTATTTAGCTTTTTTTAAAGGGAAAGCGGTTTTTGCTTTCAGCAACCGTTCAGTGGCCTTGCCCTGGGCGGTTTTTGCAGTTAAGTGGCAATGTGGTTGAAAAAATACGGAGTTGAAGATGGGTTCTTCCATTATTAGTGGCGCGGAGATTCTTTTAAAAACATTAGCTCAAGAAGGGGTTGATGTGATTTTTGGATATCCAGGCGGAGCTGTCCTACCAATATATGATTGTCTCTATCAACAAAATGAGATTCGTCATGTTTTAGTTAGGCATGAACAGGGTGCAATACATGCAGCTGAAGGATATGCAAGGGCGACAGGAAAGCCAGGTGTTGTTTTGGTGACTTCAGGTCCAGGGGCCACAAACACTGTAACTGGCCTAACGGACGCGCTTATGGATTCTATTCCTATTGTTTGTCTTACAGGTCAGGTTGCAACTCATCTAATCGGAAATGATGCATTTCAAGAAGCTGATACACTTGGCATAACTCGGCCATGCACTAAACATAATTACTTGATTAAAGATGTTGCGAACGTGGCAAAGATTCTTCATGAAGCATTTTATGTTGCTAAAAATGGTAGGCCTGGACCCGTAGTTGTTGATCTACCTAAGGATATTATGTTGAATGAGGTTGAATACCAAAGGCCTGATATTTCAGGACATAAAACATATCAGCCAAAAATTAAAGGCGACATAAATAAAATTAAGGAATCTGTTGATATAATTGCTTCCTCTAAGAGACCTATTTTTTATGCTGGTGGTGGTGTTGTTAACTCTGGTCCAGAAGCGTCTCAATTATTAACTGAATTTGTTCGTTTAACAGGTTTTCCAATAACTACAACACTTATGGGCCTTGGTGTGTATCCTTCGTCGGACAGACAATGGCTTGGAATGTTGGGAATGCATGGAACTTATGAAGCTAATTTAGCAATGCATGACTGTGATGTTATGATTAACATTGGCGCGAGATTTGATGATAGAGTTACAGGCAAGATAGATGCATTTAGTCCAGGGTCAACTAAAATTCATATTGATATTGATCCGTCATCAATAAATAAGACAGTACGTTCGGACGTATCTGTAATTGGTGATGTTGCCCATGTTTTGGAGGATATGATCAAAATATGGAAATCAAGTACAAAAAGGCCTGACACGAAATTCATTAAGGATTGGTGGGGCCAAATTGAATCTTGGCGCTCAAAAGATTGTTTGAGTTATGATCAAGGTAAGGAGCTTATTAAGCCC